>JAABTC010000240.1 GCA_011390055.1 Burkholderiales bacterium
CTCGCTGCGCGCGGTGGTCGCCACCTCGAGCCTGGACCTGGGCGTCGACTTCCTGCCGGTCGAGCGGGTGCTGCAGATCGGCAGTGCCAAGGGCGTGGCGCGGCTGCTGCAGCGCGCCGGGCGCAGCGGCCATGCGCCCGGGCGCGCCAGCCGCGTGACCCTGGTGCCGACCAACACGCTGGAGCTCGTCGAGGCGGCCGCCGCGCGCCGCGCCGCCTTGGCCGGCCTGGTGGAGTCGCGTGTCAGCCCCGACAAGCCGCTCGACGTGCTGGTGCAGCACCTGGTGACGGTGGCGCTCGGCGGCGAGCTGCGTGGCATCGGCGACGGCGCTGCGCTCGGCGGCTTCGACGCCGACGCGATGTTCGACGAGGTGCGCAGCGCCTGGGCCTACCGCGGACTGCTGCGCGACGAGTTCGACTGGGCGCTGGCCTTCATCGAGCGCGGCGGCGACAGCCTGGGCGCGTACCCGCAGTACCACCGCGTGGTGCGTGGCGAGGACGGCCGCTACCGCGTGCCCGACCGGGCGCTCGGCATGCGCCACCGCCTGCAGATCGGCACCATCGTCAGCGATGCGGTGATGCAGGTGGCCTGGCAATCGGGCGGGCGCATCGGCAGCATCGAGGAGGGCTTCATCGCGCGGCTGAAGGCCGGGGACTGCTTCGTGTTCGCGGGCCGCGTGCTGGAGTACATCCGCACGCAGGACATGACGGCCTACGTCAAGAAGGCCAGCAAGCCCAAGGGCATCGTCTCGGTCTGGAACGGCACCAAGATGGCGCTGTCGGAAGCGATGACCGATGCGGTGCAGGCCTTGTTGGAAGATGCGGCGAACGGCCGCTACGCGGAGCCCGAGATGCAGGCGGCCCGGCCGATGCTCGCGGCGCAGCAGCGTCTGTCGCAGCTGCCGCGGCCAGGCGTGCTGCTGATCGAGCGGCTGCGTTCGCGCGAAGGCCATCACCTGTTCCTCTACCCGTTCGCTGGGCGCAACGTGCACGTCGGGCTGGCGCAGCTGCTGGCGTGGCGCCTGGCCCAGCAGCAGCCCAACACCTTCTCGCTGTCGATCAACGACTTCGGCATCGAGCTGGTCTCGGTGCTGCCGGTCGATGCGGGTGCGCTCGTCGACGGCCGGCTGTTCACGGCGGACGGCTTGATGCCCGACGTGCTGGCGAGCCTGAACTCGGGCGATCTCGCGCGGCGTCGTTTCCGTGAGATCGCGCGCATCGCCGGCCTGGTGTTCAGCGGCTACCCCGGTGCGCCGAAGAGCATGAAGCAGGTGCAGGCCTCGGCCGGCTTGTTCTGGGAGGTGTTCCGCAAGTACGATGCCGGCAACCGGTTGCTCACGCAGGCCGAGAACGAGGTGCTGGCACAGGAGCTCGAGCTGACGCGCCTGACGTCCACGCTGCGGCGCATGGCCTCGCTGCGCGTCGAGTTCATCGAGCTCGAAGTGCCGAGCCCGTTCGCACTGCCGTTGATGGTCGAACGCTTCCGCGAAGGCCTGTCGACCGAAAAACTCGCCGATCGGCTGGCAAGAATCCTCGCCGAGGCCGAGGCCGTGCTGGCGCAACCCCCCGCAACGGTGCCACGCAAGCGAAAATCGAAGTGAACACCGACCCCCGCTTGCCCTGAGGTATCGAAGGGTCGCCCCCAGGGTATCGAAGGGGGGCGAGGCTTCGATACCTCAGCCCGAACGGTGTGGAAAATTGAAACGAACCGCATGCGCCCTCCCTTCGGCTTCACCCGTTTTTTCAAGCTCGCCCGAGGCGCCGGCCTGGCCACGCAGCTGCTTGCCCTTTGGCGCCTGATGCGCCATCCGGCCACGCCGCGCGCGCCGAAGCTGGTGGCGATGGCGGTGCTGGCCTATGCGCTCAGCCCGATCGATCTGATCCCCGACTTCATCCCGGTGCTCGGGCTGCTCGACGACCTGATCCTGATCCCGCTGGGCGTGGCGCTGGTCGTGAAGCTCACCCCGGCGCCCTTGTGGCGCGCCCGGCTGGCCGAGGCGCAGGTCAACGCCGAACGGCTGCCGCGCGTGCTGTGGGGCGCGGCGATCGTGGTCATCGTGTGGCTGGCGCTGATCGGCGCGGGCGTGTGGTGGTGGCTGGGCCCGGGCGCTTGAACCGGCTGGCCGGGGCGCGTTGCACAAAGGAGTCCGCATGACCTTCTTCGATCGATCCCTGGCGGCAGCGTTGCTCGCAGTCTTCACGGCGGCGGTTTTCACGGCACCCGCCGTGGCGGCGCCGAAGAAGCGCGGCGCCGGCGCGCCCGTCGTGATCGTCGGCCAGGTCAGCCGCGTCGTCGACGGCGACACGCTGTGGGTCAGGACCGAAGGCGACGGCGAGCCGCCCGTGGTGGTGCGGCTGGAAGGCATCGACGCGCCCGAGAGCTGCCAGCCCGGCGGCGCCGACGCGACCGCCGCGCTGAATTCGCTCGCCCTGGGCCGACATGTGAGCGTGCGCGTGACCGCGCGCGACGACCACGGTCGCACGATCGGCAAGGTCTACGACGGCGAGAAGGACCTGGGCGACCGCATGGTGCGTGATGGCCAGGCCTGGTCCACGCGCTACCAATACGACCGCGGGCCCTACGTCGCCGAAGAACGCATGGCGCTGGCCTTGAAGCGCGGCCTGCACGCCGCCGGCAATGCCGTGCAGCCGCGCGATTTTCGCAAGCAGCACGGGCGCTGCGAAGCCTCAGCAGCCAACCTGCCTGCGGCGGCGCTGCCCGTGGGCGCGACCCCGGTGGCGGCCACCTCGAAGTTGCTCGCCGGTGCGCGTTGCGACGGTCGCACCCACTGCTCGCAGATGACCTCGTGCGCCGAAGCGACCTGGTTCCTGAAGCACTGCCCCGACGTCAAGATGGACGGCGACCGCGACGGCGTGCCGTGCGAGCAGCAGTGGTGTGCGTCTGGGCGGTGATCACCCCGGCATGGGCCTTGAGCCCAACGCGCACCCTCCGTTCGCCCTGAGGTATCGAAGGGCATCCTCGACACCTCAGGTTCGCGTGCGCCCTGTCTTGCGCATCAACGTGCTCTTGCCGAACAGGCTTTCGATCAGGTCGACGGCCAGTTCGGCGGTGCGGTTGCGCACATCGAGTGCGGGGTTGAGCTCCATCACGTCGAGCGAGGCCATGCGGCCGGTGTCGGCAATCATCTCCATGCAAAGCTGCGCTTCGCGGTAGGTCGGCCCGCCGAGGATGGTGGTGCCGACGCCGGGGGCGATGTCGGGATCGAGGAAGTCGACGTCGAAGCTGACGTGCAGGTGGGTGTTGGCGTCGAGTGTGGCCAGGGCCAGCTCCATCGCGTGGCGCATGCCCATCTCGTCGATGAAGCGCATGTCGAAGACGTCCAGGTCTTGTTCGTGGACGAAGCGCTTCTCGCCGGGGTCGACGCTGCGGATGCCGATCTGGCGCACCCACTTGGGGTTGATCGCCGGCACCTGGCCGCCGATCTCGATCAGCGCTTGCGGACCGTGGCCGCACAGGCAGGCCACCGGCATGCCGTGCAGGTTGCCGCTGGGCGTGAGGGTGCTGGTGTTGAAGTCGGCATGCGCATCGAGCCACAGGATGCGCAGCTTCTTGTTGTTCTCGCGGCAGTGGCGTGCCACCGCGCTGATGCTGCCGATGCCCAGGCAGTGGTCGCCGCCGAGCAGGATCGGCAGGCGGCC
>JAABTC010000241.1 GCA_011390055.1 Burkholderiales bacterium
AGCAGCGGCTGACTACGCTGACGCTGCTGCTCTCGGCTATCCGGGCCACGGTGGGTGACGACGAGGTGCAGAAGGACATCACGGGCTGCATCTACGAGAAGGGCAGCCTGGTGAAGGGCACGAAGGCACGCTACCGCCTCCTGCTGCGAGAGCGTGACCGCGACTTCTTCCGCCAGTATGTGCAGCACGAGAACGGACTGCAGGCGCTGGCCCAACTCAACACGGTGCTGCCCGATGCTCAAGCGCGCCTGCGCAACAACGCCCAGGTGTTCATGGATGGGCTGGCCAAGCTGACGCAGCCTGAGCTGGTGCGCCTGGTGCAATTCGTCATAACGCGCTGCTATCTCGTGACGGTAGCCACGCCCGACCTGGATTCGGCCTATCGCATCTTTGGCGTGCTCAACAGCCGCGGCCTTGACCTGAGCGCGACCGACATCCTAAAGGCCGAAATCATCGGCGGCATCGAGCCCGCGCTGCGCGACGCTTACACCAAGAAGTGGGAAGACGAAGAGGAAGACCTGGGGCGCGACGAGTTCGGCGACCTGTTCAGCCACATCCGTATGGTCTACCGCAAGGCCAAGCCGCAGGGCACGCTGCTGAAGGAGTTCAAGGAACACGTGGCGCCGGCCCAGCAGCCGAGCACCTTCGTAGACGATATCCTGCTGCCCATGGCGCAGGCCTTCTGCGAGTTGCGTGACGCCGACTATGCCAGCCAGAAGCACGCCGAGCAGGTGAACGAACACCTGCTCTGGCTGAACCGGCTGGAGTTCAAGGATTGGGTGCCCCCGGCGCTGGCCTTCTTCGTGCGGCACCGGCAGCAGCCGGAGGTGGTGCTGAACTTCTTCCGCGACCTGGAACGGCTGGGCTACTCGATGTTGGCGCGCAAGGCCGGCGTCAACGAACGCATCGAGCGATTCTCTGCTTTGACGGGCACGGTGGAAGCTGGCGGCGACCTGTTTGCCGAGACGTCGACGTTGCAGCTTTCCCCGGAAGAGCAGCACCAGACTTACGCCGCACTGAGCGGGCCGCTGTACGAGACGCATTCGCCTCGTGCGCTGGCTCTGCTGCTGCTGCGCCTGGACCGCCTCATTTCCGATGGCAGCGCCAGCTACCAGCATGAGGTGGTGTCGGTCGAACATGTGATGCCGCAACAGCCGGCGCCCAACAGTCAATGGGCGGCCTGGGTGCCCGACAAGGCCGTTCACCAGCAGTGGGTGCATCGGCTGGGCAACCTGGCCTTGCTGAGCCGCAAGAAGAACAGCTCGGCCAGCAACCGCGATTTCGCCTGGAAGAAGTCGGCTTACTTCACCAAGGGCGGCACCACGGCCTTCGCGCTAACCACCCAGGTGCTGCAGTACGCGGACTGGACGACCGAAGTGATGCAGCAGCGGCAGGAAGCGATGCTGAAGGCGCTGGAAGCGCATTGGCGCCTACAAGGCCGCAAAAGCAAGGTGGCCCTGGCAGAAGCCTTGCTGGCCGAGCTGGAAGAAGCTGGGGGCGCCGTGCTGTTCGAGCTTGAGAGTGCCCGGCATGGCCTGGCCGCCGTGGCCAAGGAGAATGGCAGAGCGTTCACCGTGCTGGCCGGCTCCCAGGCCAAGCTCGATTGGTCCGGACAACCGCATTCCTACCTGCAACTGCGGGAAGACCTGCGCAGCGCTGGCACCTTGAAAATGGCCGAGGACGGTAAGCATCTGGTATTCACCACCGACACCGACTTCAAGAGCCCCAGCGCAGCCTCGGCTACGGTGCTGGGCCGGACGGACAACGGACGGAACACCTGGCGCCTGAAGGGCACCTCGATTACCTACGCGGCTTGGCAAGACAACCTGCCCGGCAATCAACCTGCGACCGGTCGCTCTGAGGTCTAGCATGACGCTGCACAAGGAAGTCCACTTCGAGGCCGAAATATGCGCCCACATGGCCGCGAACGGCTGGCTCTATGCCGAAGGCGATGCAGCCTTGTTCGACCGCACAAACGGCCTGTTCATGCCCGACCTGCTGGCCTGGGTGGAAGCCACGCAGCCCGAGAGCTTCCAGCGCCTGATAAAAACCCATGGCCCTTCCCTACCTCAGGTACTGGCCGAGCGCGTGCGCAAGAGCCTGAACCTGCCCGAGCGCGGCACGCTGGACGTGCTCCGGCGCGGTGTGGAGATGCTGGGCCTCAAAGAGCCACTGATGCTTGCGCAGTTCAAGCCGGCGCTGGCCATCAACCCGGCAATCCAGGCGAACTACGCGGCCAATCGGCTGCGCGTGGTGCGGCAGGTTTGCCACTCACCAAACAACCCCAAGGCCGAGCTGGACCTGGTGCTGTTCCTCAACGGCGTCGCGGTCGCCACCGTCGAACTCAAATCGGACTTCACGCAGAGCGTGCATGACGCGGTGGACCAGTACCGCTTCGACCGCCACCCCAACCCCAAGGGCGGCGTGCTGGAGCCGCTGTTGGGCTTCCCCGGAGGTGCGTTGGTGCATTTCGCGGTGAGTCAGCGCGAGGTGATGATGACGACCCGACTGGCAGGGCCGGCCACCCGCTTTCTACCCTTCAACCAAGGCAACGGCGGTGGGGCCGGCAATGCGCCGAACCCCGCCGGCTTTGCCACAGCCTACCTCTGGGAAGAGGTGTGGGCGCGCGAAAGCTGGCTGGACATCCTGCACCGTTACCTCATTGGCAGGCGCGACGACAAGAAGCAGTTGAGCAGCGTCATCTTCCCGCGTTACCACCAGCTCGATGCAACGCGCCGGCTGGTGGCCGACGTGCAGACCCAAGGCGCTGGCCAGCGTTACCTCATCCAACACTCGGCAGGCTCGGGAAAAACCAACTCCATCGCCTGGACCGCGCACTTCCTGGCCGACCTGCACGACGCCGCGCACAAGAAGATGTTCGACAGCGTGCTGGTGGTGAGCGACCGCAATGTGCTTGATGCACAGTTACAGGAGGCCATCTTCGACTTCGAGCGCACCACCGGCGTGGTCGCCAGCATCACGGGCGAATCGGGCAGTAAGAGCGCACAGCTCGGCCAAGCGCTAAAGGATGGCAAGAAAATCATCGTCTGCACCATTCAAACCTTTCCTCACGCGCTTCAGGAAGTGCAAAAGCTGGCCGCGACCGAGGGCAAGCGCTTCGCCGTGATTGCCGACGAGGCGCACAGCTCGCAGGCCGGCGAGGCGGCAGCCCGGCTCAAGGAGTTGCTGTCGGCCCAGGAGTGGGCCGAGCTGCAGGACGGCGGCGAAGTAGACACCGAGATGCTGCTGGCCGCGCAGATGGCAGCCCGTGCCGGCGACACAGCGGGCGCCAAAGGCCTGACCTACGTGGCCTTCACCGCCACACCCAAGCAGAAAACGCTGGAGTTGTTTGGCCGCCCCGGTCCCGACGGCCTGCCCATCGCTTTCCATGTGTACTCGATGCGACAGGCCATCGAAGAAGGCTTCATCCTCGATGTGCTGAAGAACTACACCAGCTACAAGCTGGCGTTCAAGCTGGCGCACGACGGCCAGGAAATCGACTACAGCGGCGAGACCCAGGTGGAGCGCAGCGCGGCCATGAAGGGCATCATGCAATGGGTCCGGCTGCACCCGTACAACGTCGCCAGCAAGGTGCAAATCGTCGTCGAGCACTACCGCGAGAACGTGCAGCCGTTGCTGGC
>JAABTC010000242.1 GCA_011390055.1 Burkholderiales bacterium
CCGCGGCTTGCGTGCGGCCATGGCGCCACACGCTGGGCGTGCTGAGCTGGCTGTAGTCGGCCTGGGCTTGGGTGGCTTGCGCTGCAGCCGAGCCCGCGACCGCCATGCTGTGCATGATCGGCACGTTGTCGGTGCCGGTGCGCAACGCGGTCTGGCTGTGCACCACGCTCATCGGCGTGGTCTGCAGCACGCGCTTGGCGGGCGAAAGACCCGTGGCGATCACCGTCACGCGCAGCTGGTCGCCCAGGCCTTCGTCGTAGGCGGTGCCGTAGATCACGTGCGCATCGTCGGCGGCGTAGCGGCGGATGGTGTTCATCGCATTGCGGCTCTCGCTCAGCTTGAAGGTCGCCTTGCTCGCCGCGATCAGCACCAGCACCCCGCGCGCGCCCGACAGGTCGATGCCTTCGAGCAGCGGGCAGGCCACGGCCGCGTCGGCCGCCTTCTTGGCGCGGTCGGGGCCGATGGCCTGGGCCGTGCCCATCATCGCCTTGCCCGGCTCGCTCATCACCGTCTTGACGTCTTCGAAGTCGACGTTGACGAGGCCTGGCACGTGGATGATGTCGCTGATGCCGCCGACCGCGTTGCGCAGCACGTCGTTGGCGTGGCCGAAGGCCATTTCCTGCGTCACGTCGTCGCCCAGCACCTCGAGCAGCTTCTCGTTCAGGATCACGATCAGCGAATCGACGTTGGCTTCGAGCTCGGCCAGGCCGATGTCGGCCGCCTTCATGCGGCGGTTGCCCTCGAACTCGAACGGCTTGGTCACCACGCCGACGGTCAGGATGCCCATCTCCTTGGCCACGCGCGCGATCACCGGCGCTGCGCCCGTGCCGGTGCCGCCGCCCATGCCGGCCGTGATGAACAGCATGTGCGCACCGTCGATCGCCGCGCGGATGCGGTCGGTGGCCTCGTCGGCCGCGGCCTTGCCGGCCTCGGGTTTGGCGCCGGCGCCCAGGCCCGTGCTGCCGAGCTGCAGGATCTGGTCCGCGTTGCTGCGGTTCAGCGCCTGCGCATCGGTGTTGGCGCAGATGAACTCCACGCCTTGAACGTTGTTCGCGATCATGTGCTCGACGGCATTGCCGCCGCCGCCACCGACCCCGATGACCTTGATGCGGGTGCCTTGGTCAAACTCTTCGATCATTTCAATCGCCATGGTGTGTCGCTCCTTCAGTGAGAGTGCAGTTGCCGTACAAAAAAGTGGTGAATGCGAGCCTCGCGCGGGCCCTCGATCGGTGGATGTGAAAAAACTCGCTCATCAGAAATTCCCCAGAAACCAGTCCTTGGCGCGGCCGATCACGGTTTTCACCGAGCCGGCCTGGGACGCCACCTTGTGCCCGCGGATGCGCGCCAGACGCGCTTCCTCCAACAAGCCCATCACGGTGGCCGAGCGTGGGTTGGCCACCATGTCCGCAAGGGCGCCGCTGTACAGCGGGTTGCCGCGCCGCACCGGCTTCAGGAAGATGTCTTCGCCCAGCTCGACCATGCCGGGCATCACCGCCGAGCCGCCGCACAGCACGATGCCGCTGGACAGGAGCTCCTCGTAGCCCGAGTCGCGGATCACCTGGTGCACCAGCGAGAAGATCTCCTCGACGCGCGGCTCGATCACGCCCGACAGCGCCTGGCGCGACAGCAGGCGCGGCGCACGGTCGCCCAAGCCCGGCACTTCGAGGTTGCCGCTCGGATCGGCCAGCAATTGCTTGGCCACGCCGTACTCGACCTTGATCTCCTCGGCGTCCTTGGTCGGCGTGCGCAGGGCCATCGCGATGTCGCTGGTGATCAGGTCGCCGGCGATCGGGATCACCGCGGTGTGGCGCACGGAGCCGCCGGTGTAGATCGAGACGTCGGTGGTGCCGGCGCCGATGTCGACCATCGCCACGCCGAGCTCCTTCTCGTCGGCCGTCAGCACCGCATGGCTCGAAGCGCTCGGGTTCAGCACCAGCTGGTCCACCTCGAGGCCGCAGCGGCGCACGCACTTGACGATGTTCTCGGCCGCGCTCTGCGCGCCGGTGACGATGTGCACCTTGACCTCCAGGCGCCCGCCGCTCATGCCGATCGGCTCTTTCACCTCGTGGCCGTCGATCACGAACTCCTGCGGCTCGACCAGCAGCAGGCGCTGGTCGTTCGGGATGTTGATGGCCTTGGCCGTTTCGACGACGCGGGCCACGTCGACGGTGGTCACCTCCTTGTCGCGCACGATCACCATGCCGGTGGAGTTCTGGCCGCGGATGTGGCTGCCGGTGATGCCGGTGTAGACGCGCGTGATCTTGCAGTCGGCCATCAGCTCGGCCTCCTTCAGCGCCAGCTGGATCGACTGCACGGTCGCGTCGATGTTCACCACCACGCCACGCTTCAAGCCGTGCGAAGGCGCCGTGCCGAGGCCCGCCACGCGCAGGCTGCCGTCGGGCATCACCTCGGCGACGACCGCCATCACCTTGGCCGTGCCGATGTCCAGGCCGACGACCAGGTCCTTGTATTCTTTTGCGGCCACGTTCTAGCCCTCCTATTTTTTCGGTGCGACCGGCGCGGCGGTCGACACGCCGCGCAGGCGCAGGGCATAACCGTCGGGGTGGCGCAGGTCGGCCGTCAACAATTCGCGGCCACGGCCTTCGGCGTCGGCAAAGCGCTGGCTGGCGATGTTCACCGTTCGAACGAAGCGCTCGGTGCGCGCCACGACCTCGTTTTCGTTGCCGCGTCCGAGTGCGAGCTCGGCCCCGCTGTCGAGCTCGGCATGCCAGGAGCCGCGGCTCGACAGCTTCAACAGCGTCAGCTGTGTGGCCATCGGCGCCAGCGCGGCATCCAGGCGCTGCCGCATCGCCAGCATCTGGGCCGAGCTGCCGTCGGGGCCGGCGAGCGCCACCAGGTTCTCGTCTTCGACATCGCCGAGGTTGGCCTCGAACAGCTCGCCCTGCAGGTTCACCAGGCGCTCGTTGCCGGCGTCGCGTTCACCCTGCGGCTGCCACAGCGCGGCCACGCGGTGTTCCTCCAGCGTCACCGCCAGCCGGTTCGGCCACACGCGCCGCACCACTGCATGGCGCACCCAGGGCACCGATTCGAACGCCGCGCGGCCGCGGTCCAGGTCGAGGGTGAAGAAGTTGCCCACCAGTTGCGGCAGCGCGTTGGCGCGCACCGAGGCCAGGTTGCTGCGCTGCAGGTCGCCCTCGAGCTGGATCGCGCGCAACGTGAACGCCGGCGAGCGCGCCAGCCAGGCCAGGCCCGCCGCCAGCAGCACCACCGCCGCCAGCGCAAACACGGTGGTGGCCGTGGCGTCGACCAGCCGCACGTCGAGCGGCAACGGCGCGGCCGCACGGGCGCGCGCGTTGGCGGGGTTGCGGGTGCGGGGCGCCATCGTCAGGATCCGGCGTCTCGGCCTTGTGGCGCGGGCTCGCCATCGAGGCGGGCCAGCGCCAGCAACTCGACGCACAGCTGCTCGTAGCCGATGCCGGCCGCGGCGGCCGATTTCGGCACCAGCGAATGGCTGGTCATGCCGGGCGAGGTGTTGATCTCGAGCAGGTAGGGCCTGCGGTCGGTGGCGCGGATCATCAGGTCGGCGCGGGCCCAGCCGCGGCATCCGAGCGAGTGAAAGGCCTGCAGCACCAGGGCCTGGATGGCGGCCTCTTCGGCAGGGGGCAAGCCGCA
>JAABTC010000243.1 GCA_011390055.1 Burkholderiales bacterium
GGGCTTTCGGGTTAAGGAAGCCCGAAGGCTTCCGGCAAGGAAAGGGCTGCCGACGGCAGCCCGCTCTCCATCTAGAAGTTGTTGTTCTGCTCCGCGAACAGCGAGGTCACCGACTCGCCGTCGGAAATGCGCCGGATCGTCTCGGCGAAGAGGAATGCAACCGACAGCTGGCGCACCTTGGTGCAGGCCTGCGCTGCGGCCGACAGCGGGATCGTGTTGCAGATCACCACCTCGTCGAGCGACGAGGCGGTGATGCGGTCGATCGCCGGGCCCGAGAACACCGCGTGCGTGCAATAGGCGTAGACGCTGCGGGCGCCGCGCTCCTTCAACACGTCGGCGGCCTTCACCAGCGTGCCCGCGGTGTCGATCATGTCGTCCATGATGACGCAGTTGCGTCCGTCGATCTCGCCGATCACATGCATCACCTCGGACTCGTTGGCCGCGGAACGACGTTTGTCGATGATGGCCAGATCGCAGCCGAGTTGTTTGGCCAGGGCCCGCGCGCGCACGACACCGCCGACGTCGGGCGAGACGACGATCAGGTCCTTGTAGTTCTTGCTCTTCAGGTCGGACAGCAGCACCGGCGAGGCGTAGATGTTGTCCACCGGAATGTCGAAGAAGCCCTGGATCTGGTCGGCATGCAGGTCCATCGTCAGCACGCGCTCGACGCCCACCGTCTCGAGCAGGTTGGCGACGACCTTGGCGCTGATCGGCACCCGGGTGCTGCGCGGGCGGCGGTCTTGCCGCGCATAGCCGAAGTAGGGGATCACTGCGGTGATGCGGCGCGCGCTGGCGCGCTTCAACGCATCGACCATGATGAGCAGCTCCATCAGGTTCTCGTTGGTCGGCGCGCAGGTCGACTGCACGACGAAGACGTCGCGGGCGCGCACGTTCTGGTGCAACTCGACCGTGACCTCGCCATCCGAGAACCGGCCCACCGAAGCCTTGCCGAGTTCGACGCCGAGGTGGGCGGTGATTTCCTGCGCCAACGCCCGGTTGGCATTGCCGGTGAACAGCACGGTGTTGAACAGCACGGCAGGGCTTTCGAGGGCGGGCGGCAGATCAGGGCGCGGGCAGCGGCGGGCAGAGTGTCTGGCAGGGGAGGAAGGACTCGAACCCTCGCATGTCGGAATCAAAATCCGATGCCTTGACCAACTTGGCGACTCCCCTACACAGGACAGCGGTTTGCACCCCTGCCCCAAAACCGTTTCAGCCAGCCCAGTCCCTCAACGGGTGCCGGGTGAGGCTGCGGCACATCCGGCCAACCCATCCCGGCGGCAGCGCCGCTGCAGGCCATGCCACCCGGGGTCGATCTTCCGTGCCGTTTCTCGCAAACACCGCACTGCCCGAACCCGTCATCCGGCTGTTGCCGAAGTGCTGGTGCAACCATGCGGCTGCAGCGGTCACTTCAGGGCAACAGGCTTCGGCGGGTGGCTGAAGGTCGTTGCGACCGAAGCCGCTCCGTGGATCTTCGCCCGCGCCGGGCTGTGTTTCGTCTGCAAGAAAGCCCGCAAGTATAGCAGTGGGTGTGTCGCGCACCAGGGACGGGTGGTTGAAGATGGCCGCGGTCGACAGCCCCGCAGCGGGCTTGACGACGGCAAACCACTGCGCCGGCAGCTCGATGGGCGTCAGCTGCTCGCCACGGCCCTCGACCCAGGCATTGTCGCCGCCCACGAAGAATGGCACATCGGCGCCAAGGCCGGCCGCCAGGCCAAGCAAGCGCTCGCGCGGCCAACCGAGGCCCCACAAGCGGTTCAGCGCGAGCAGGGTGGTGGCCGCATCGGAGCTGCCACCGCCCAGGCCGGCCTGCGAGGGCACGCGCTTGTCGATCGACAGGTCCACACCGTACCTGCAACCGCTGGCCGCCTGCAGGCTGCGCGCGGCCTGCAGGCACAGGTCGTCGGCGGGCAACGTGGCACCCAGGTCGTGGCGCACCAGCCGGGCATCGTCGCGGCGCTCGAAATGCAGCGTGTCGGCCCAGTCGATCAACACGAAGACCGATTGCAGCAGGTGGTAGCCGTCGGGCAGGCGGCCGGTGACGTGCAGGAAGAGGTTGAGCTTGGCGGGTGCCGCGACGTCCCACAGGCTGAGCAGACCGCCTGTGTTCACGGCGCCGTCTCGAGCCGGGCGCGCACGCTGACCGCGGGCGCACGCTCGCGCGCCGCCAGCACCCAGCCTTCCTGCCAGCGCGACAGGTCGATGCGCCAGCCGAGTTGCTCGAAGCCGCCGGCCTCGACCTGGCTCGGCGCGCCATTCCATGGCCGCCCGCGCAGCCACTCGATCAACGCGGCCAGCGGCAGCGGCTCGCCGAGCATCTGTTCGGCCAGCGCGTCCAGGCTGTCGAATTCGCGCCGGCCGTCGGGCGTCACGAGTTCGGCCCGGCCCGGCTGCCAATGGGCCTCGGCCGCGGTGCTGCCGATCGGTGTCGTGAGTTGCAGGCTGCCTGCGCGGGCGTCCCCGCGCAGCTCGAACTGCGAGGTGAAGCTGCGTGCTGCAACCGCAGCTTGCGCTTCGACGCGCACCGCCAGCCGGCCCGACAGCTCGGGTGGCGGGCGCGGCGTGGTCGCACAGGCGGTCAGCAGCAGCACGCACGCGCAGCTCGCAAGCCGCCGCAAGGGTCCGCACGCCCGTGCGCCGGCGTCGCGTGGGGTCACAGCTTGACCTGCAGGCGGCTCAGCGTTTCGCGCAGGACCTCGTTCACGGCATCGCGGTCGCGCCCTTCGCGCCACACCCGCCGCGCTTCGTCGCGCGCGCCGGTGGCCCAGAGCACCTCGCCCAGGTGGGCGGCGATCTCGGTATCGGGCCGGGCTGCGTAGGCCTTGCGCAGCAGGCGCAGGGCTTCGTCGCGGTTGCCCAGGCGGAACTCGACCCAACCCAGGCTGTCGGTAATGAACGGATCGCCGGGCGCGAGGTCGAGTGCCTTCTGGATCAACTGGCGCGCCTCGGGCAGGCGCTGGCCCCGATCGGCCAGCGAGTAACCGAGCGCGTTGTACGCATGCTGGTGCTCGGGCTTGAGTTCGATCACCTTGCGCAGCACGCGCTCCATCTCGTCGATGCGCGAGAGCTTTTCGGCCATCATGGCCTGCTCGTACAGCAGGTCGGCATCCCCCGGGAAGCGCTCGGCCGCCGTGACCAGCACGGCGTGCGCATCGCCCCAGCGCTTGACCTCGCGCAACACCTGGCTTTCGGCCAGCAGCTTGGCGCGCGCGTCCTCGGCGCGGCGCTCCGGGACCTGCTGCACCAGCAGGCGTGCTTCACGCACCTTGCCCTGGCGCGCCAGCAACAGCGCCCGACGCGTCTGCACCTCGAGGGCGCGCTGCGGGTTGTCGATCTTGTCGAGCCAGGCGTTGGCCGCCTTGGCATCGCCGCGCAGGTCGGCCGCCTGCGCCAACATCAGCCAGGCCTGGGTCTGGCCACCGTCGTTGCCGCGGCTGTCGTCGTCATCCTCATCGGCGGCGGCGGCCGGCGCAGCAGTCGCAGGTGCCTGCGCGCGCACCGCGAGAAAGCGCTGCAGCGCGGTTTCGGCATCGCGCGGCTGGCGCAGTTCGAGCTGCAGGGCGCCGAGCGTGAGCCAGGGCCCCGGCAATTCCGGGTTCGAGCGCGTGACCTGCTGCAATTGCGCAATGGCTTC
>JAABTC010000024.1 GCA_011390055.1 Burkholderiales bacterium
CCGGGACAGGGCCCCGAAAACTGGTTTGCGGGTGCCGACAAGTTCCACCACGTCTGGTTTTTTGCAGCGCTCTGGTGCTTGGCCAGCCTGGGCCGGATCAGGCCGGTCGCGCTGCGGGCCGTCGGCCTGGTCGGCTTCGGCATCGGCCTGGAGGTGGCGCAGGGCCTGTTCACGGCCACCCGGGGCATGTCGGTGGCCGACGTGCTCGCCGACGTCTGCGGTCTTTTGCTGGGTGCGCTGCTGATGCGCTGGACTTCAGGTCCCCAGCCACAGGAAAACCGCCGGTGACGGCGGCTGCGGTGGCTCGAAGGGGGGTGCATGGCGCCGCCATTCGGCCACCGCGCGGGTGGTGCACCAGCCCGACGGCAGGCTGAGCCCGCAGGCCACGCTGAGCTGCGTCTGCGGGGCCAGGGTCTTCAGCAGGGCGGCCATGAGTGCCGCGTTGCGGTAGGGCGTTTCGATCGCGATCTGCGTCTGCCGCTCGCGCCGCGAGTGTTGCTGTAGCGCCAGCAGACGGTCGGTGCGCTCGGCCGCATCGGTGGGCAGGTAGCCCACGAAGGCAAAACTCTGGCCGTTCAGGCCGCTGCCCGCCAACGCCAGCGCCAGAGAGCTGGAGCCCGCCAGCGGGAGCACGCGCACGCCGCGCCGGTGCGCGGCGGCTACCACGGCCGCTCCCGGGTCGGCCACCCCCGGCAGCCCCGCTTCGCTGATCAAGCCGATGTCGTGGCCGCCGAGGGCGGGCGCCAGCCAGTCATCGAAGCGAGGCTCGTTGCGGCCGGCGGCGCCGTGCGCGCCTGCGCCCCCTTTTTGGGGCTGAGGCAGTTCACGGATCTCGGTGGCTTGGAGCGACTGCGCCAGCGGCACGACCGCCTGCACGCGTTTGAGGAACGCCCGCGTGGTCTTGGCGTCCTCGGCGATCCAGTGCTTGAGCGCGGCCGCGCGGCGCAGCACGCCGAACGGCAGCACCTCGGTGATGTCGGGCGCGTCGGCCGCGCCGAGGTCCAGTGTGTTGGGCACCAGCAGCAAGCTGCCGGCAGGGGCGCTCAACGCGGCTCCCCGAGCGGATCGAGCCCGGCACGGCGCAGCAGCTCGCAGGTGCGGATCAGCGGCAGGCCCACCAGCGCCGTCGGGTCGTCCGAGTCGATCGACGCGAGCAACGCGATGCCCAGCGATTCGCTCTTCGCGCTGCCGGCACAGTCGTACGGCCGGTCGGCCAGCAGGTAGCGCTCGATCTGGCCGTCGCCGAGCGTGCGAAAGCGGACCTGCACGCGGGCGCTGAGCACCGCTGCGAAATGCGTGCCGTGGCGCACCACGGCGACCGCGGTGTGAAAAGCGACCGCACGGCCGCTCATGGCGCGCAGTTGCGCCGTTGCGGCTGCGTGCGTGTGGGGCTTGCCCACGGCGCGGCCATCGAGTTCGGCGACCTGGTCCGAACCGATCACGATCGCCTCGGGATGGCGGGCCCCCACCGCGGTGGCCTTCGCCAGCGCCAGGCGCTCGGCCAGGTCATTGGGCGCTTCGCCGGGCAGGGCGCATTCGTCGACCTCCGGCGAGACCACCTCGAACGGCACGGCCAGGCGCATCAGGAGCTCGCGTCGGTAGCGTGAGGTGGAGGCCAGGATCAGGCGCGGAGTGGGCGACATCGACGCGATTCTCACACCCGCTGGTGATAATCCGGGTATGTCAGGACTTGCCACCGACCCCCGCCGCCTCGATGTGACGGCGCTCGCTGCTGCCGACGCGAAGCTCGACGGCAACTGGCCGTTGTCGAGTTTCAAGCGGCTGCCCCAGGGGCAAAGCCAGACAGGTCATGCCGACTGGTTGGTACAAGCGTCGCTGCGGCGGCCGGCCGGCGGCGCGGCCGAACCCTGGCTGGCGCTCACCGTTTCAGCGCGGGTGCAGTTGGCCTGTCAGCGTTGCCTGCAAGACTTCGACGTGCCGCTGCGCATCGGGGCGAGCTTCCGGTTCGTGGCCGACGAGACGCTTGCGGCTGCGCTGGACGCCGAGGCCGAGGAGGACGTGCTGCCCCTGCCGCAGCGCCTGGACCTGCACGAACTGGTCGAGGACGAGCTGCTGCTCGCGCTGCCCTTGGTGCCGATGCACGAGATCTGCCCGCAGCCCTTGTTGGCCGCCGACCGGTTGGCCGGCACGCCGGGCAGCACCGACGCCGAACCCGCTCGAGCCCACCCCTTCGCCGCACTGAAGGCGCTCAAACGCCACTGAACGCGACTGCCGGTCGCCGCAAGCCCGGGGCGCGGGGTGGCTGCACTGCTATACTCCGCGGCTTTTCGCGCCACCTTGTCCCTTGCGGGCGGGGCCCTTGCGCGCGCCTCAGGAGCGTATTCATGGCCGTCCAGCAGAACAAGAAGTCCCCTTCCAAGCGTGGCATGCACCGCGCGCACAACGCGCTCGGCTTGCCGGGAACGGCCATCGAGCCGACCACGGGTGAAAACCACCTGCGCCACCACATCAGCCCGACCGGTTTCTACCGGGGCCGCAAGGTGTTGAAGACCAAGGCCGACGCCTGAGTCCACGGCCCGCGCCATCCGGCGGCACCGCTTCGGACCGCCAGGCGCAAGCCTCGAACGGCTGCGTCACGCCCTTGGTTGAAGTACTTTCCCCCCTGGCTCGGGTGCGGCTGGCGGTCGACTGCATGGGCGGCGACCAAGGCGCCCGCGTCACCCTGCCGGCGTGCCGCGCGTTCCTCGACCGCCATGCCGACGCCGATCTGATCCTGGTCGGGACGGCCGAGGCGCTGGCACCTGCCGAGCACTGGCCACGCACCCGCGTCGTGTTTGCCACCGAAGTGGTGACGATGGACGACCCGGTCGAAGTGGCGCTGCGCCGCAAGAAGGATTCGTCGATGCGCGTGGCCATCGGCGCCTTGAAGGCTCCCGACCCCGGCCAGCCTGAAGCCGCGCACGCCTGCGTTTCGGCCGGCAACACCGGTGCGCTGATGGCTGTGGCGCGCTACCTGCTGAAGACTCTGGAAGGCATCGACCGCCCGGCCATCGCCACGGTGCTGCCGAACCGCCGCGACGGCTACACGACCGTGCTTGACCTCGGGGCCAATGTCGATTGCAGCGCCGAGCATTTGCTGCAGTTCGCGCTGATGGGCAGCGCGCTGGTGGCCGCGGTCGAAGGCAAGCCCGAGCCGAGTGTCGGCTTGCTCAACATCGGCGAGGAAGCCATCAAGGGCAGCGAAACGATCAAGCGCGCGGCCGAGCTGTTGCGCGCTGCCGCCGCATGCGGGCAGATCAATTTCCATGGCAACGTGGAAGGCAACGACATCTTTGCCGGCACCACCGACATCGTGGTCTGCGACGGTTTCGTCGGCAACGTGGTGCTCAAGGCGTCCGAGGGGCTTGCGTCGATGCTGGGTGAGTTCATCCGCCAAGAGTTCTCGCGCAACCTGCTCACGCGGGCCGCCGCGGTGGTGGCCATGCCCGTGCTGCGCCGCTTCAAGCACCGCGTCGACCACCGGCGCTACAACGGCGCGGCGCTGCTGGGTTTGCGCGGCCTCGTGTTCAAGAGCCACGGCTCGGCCGATGCCTACGCATTCGAGCAGGCGCTCACTCGCGCTTATGATGCAGCGCGCAACCGCCTGCTCGATCGGGTGCACGAACGCATCCTCGAAACCCTCCCGGCCCAGCCGGCGCCGGACCTTTCGACCCAAGTCGCATGACCGCTTTTCTTCCGCCCGCAGACCGGCAGGGCCCGCGCTATGCGCGCATCACCGGCACCGGCAGTCACCTGCCGCCGCAGCGGCTGACGAACGCCGCGCTCGTGGCACAACTGGCCGAGCGTGACATCGAGACGTCCGACGCGTGGATCGTCGAACGCACCGGCATCCGTGCACGCCACTTCGCGGCCCCCGGCGTGGTGTGCAGCGATTTGGCGCTGGAGGCGGCTCGCGCGGCGCTGGACGCTGCCGGACGCACTTCCGCCGACCTCGACCTGATCATCGTCGCCACCTCGACGCCCGACATGATCTTTCCGTCGACGGCCTGCATCCTGCAGCGCAAGCTCGGTGTCCATGGCTGCCCGGCGTTCGATGTGCAAGCCGTCTGTGCAGGCTTCGTCTATGCGCTGACGGTGGCCGACGCGATGATCCGCACCGGCAGCGCGCGCTGCGCGCTGGTGATCGGCGCGGAAGTGTTCTCGCGCATCCTCGATTTCGAAGATCGCACCACCTGCGTGCTCTTCGGCGACGGTGCCGGTGCCGTGATCCTCGAAGCCAGCGACATCCCCGGTATCCTGGCCAGCGAACTGCGCGCCGACGGGCGCCATGCCGACATCCTGTGCACACCCGGCACCGTGGCCGGCGGCAAGGTGTCGGGCGATCCGACCCTGAAGATGGACGGCCCGGCGGTCTTCAAGCTCGCGGTCAACGTGCTCGAGGACGCGGCACGCAACGTGCTGGCCAAGGCGGGCAAGTCCGAATCGGACATCGACTTCCTGATCCCGCACCAAGCCAACATCCGCATCATGCAAAGCACGGCCAAGAAGCTCAAGCTCGGCGCCGACAAGCTGGTGGTCACGGTCGACGAACACGGCAACACGTCGGCAGCCTCGATTCCGCTGGCGCTCGACGTGGCGGTGCGCGACGGGCGCATCCAGCGCGGCCATCGCCTGCTGCTCGAAGGCGTGGGCGGCGGCTTCACCTGGGGCGCGGTGCTGCTCGAGTACTGAACGATGTCGTTTGCCTTTCTCTTTCCCGGCCAGGGTTCGCAGTCGGTGGGCATGCTCGACGCCTGGGGCGACCACCCGGCAGTGCGCGAGGCGCTGGCCGAAGGCTCGGCGGCCCTGGGTGAAGACCTGGCACGGCTGATCGCCCAAGGCCCGGCCGAGGTGCTGGCCCTGACCACGAACACGCAGCCCGTGATGCTGCTGGCCGGCGTGGCCTGCTACCGCGTCTGGCGCGCCGAGGGCGGGGCCGAACCTGTGGCAGTCGCGGGCCACTCGCTGGGCGAGTACAGCGCCTTCGTGGCGGCCGGATCCCTGTCACTTGCTGACGCGTTGAATCTGGTGCGCTTTCGCGCGCATGCCATGCAGCAAGCCGTACCGGTGGGCAGTGGCGCCATGGCCGCGATCCTCGGGCTCGAGGCCGAGGTCGTGCGTGCAGGCTGCGCCGAGTCCGCCGCCGCGACGCGGTCGATCGTCGAAGCCGCCAACTTCAACGATCCACGCCAGACCGTGATCGCCGGCAGCAAGGATGGCGTGGCGCACGCGTGCGAACTTTTGAAGGCGCGCGGCGCCAAGCGCGCGTTGCTGCTGGCGGTGTCTGCACCCTTCCACTCGAGCCTGATGAAGCCAGCGGCCGAACAGCTGCGCGAGCGCCTGGCCGGGGTGGCGCTGACGGCGCCGCGCATCCCGGTCGTGAACAACATCGATGCCACGGTGCAGGGCGATCCCGATGCGATCCGCGATGCGCTCTACCGGCAGGCGTTCGGCGCGGTGCGCTGGGTCGAAGTGGTGCAAGCCCTCCGGGCACGAGGCATCGACCGCTTTGTCGAGTGCGGACCTGGCAAGGTGCTGACCGGCCTGGCACAGCGCATCGCGCCGCAGGCGCAGGCGATGCCGATGTTCGACCCGGCAACGCTGGTCGCCACGCGGGCGGCACTGTCTTTGCCCTGGCCCTCGGCATGAACACCGTCGCAATGCCCGGATTGCAGGGGCAGGTCGCCTTGGTCACCGGCGCCACGCGCGGCATCGGCCGCGCCATCGCGATGCTGCTCGCCGAGCGCGGCGTGACGGTGGTCGGCACGGCGACCAGTGCAACAGGTGCGGCCGCCATCGACGAGGCGCTCGCGCCTCGGGGCGGCGCAGGGCGCGTGCTCGACGTGAACGACACCGCGGCGCTTGAATCGACGGTGGCGGCGATCGTGCAGCAGCACGGTGGCCTGCAGATCCTGGTCAACAACGCCGGCATCACGCGCGACACCCTGGCGATGCGCATGAAGGATGCCGACTGGGATGCGGTGCTTTCCACCAACCTCGCGTCGGTGTTCAGGGCCAGCCGCGCGGTGCTGCGCACGATGGTGAAGCAGCGTTACGGCCGCATCGTCAACATCACGTCGGTGGTTGGCGCCTCCGGCAATGCCGGCCAGGCCAATTACGCCGCCGCCAAGGCCGGCGTGGCCGGCATGACGCGCTCGCTGGCGCGTGAGCTCGGTGGGCGCGGCATCACCGTCAACTGCGTGGCGCCCGGCTTCATCGCGACCGACATGACCGAGGGCCTGCCCGAGTCGCAAAAGGCCGTCCTGCTGGCGCAGATTCCCGTCGGTCGACTGGGCACCGCGCAGGAGGTGGCCGAAGCGGTGCTTTTTTTGGCAGCGCCCTCGGCCGCCTACATCACTGGAACCGAGTTGCATGTCAACGGTGGCATGCACATGAGCTGAAGCATCGCCCGGGCGGGCCCGCCGGGCATCGCGTGGACGGCAGGGCCCGACCCTGGCGCCGCGTAGAATTCGGGCCGTTTTGCGTACCCTACTCCTGGAGGAGTCAATGAGCGATATCGAAGCACGTGTCAAGAAAATCATCGCCGAGCAACTCGGCGTGCCCGAGGCCGACGTCACCAATGCGAAGGCCTTCGTCGCCGACCTCGGCGCCGATTCGCTCGACACCGTGGAACTGGTGATGGCCCTCGAAGACGAGTTCGGCATCGAGATTCCCGACGAAGAAGCCGAAAAGATCACGACGGTGCAACTGGCCATCGACTACGCCGTCGGCCACCAGAAAGCCTGACGTGACGGTGCGCCGCGCCAAGGGCGCCGAGGCCGCCGCGAGGCTGCCTCGCGCTGATCTGGGTTGGCTGCCGGCATGAGCCGCAGGCGCGTTGTCGTCACGGGCCTTGGCCTCGTCTCACCGGTGGGCAACTCGGTGGCCGAAGGTTGGGCGAACCTCGTCGAAGGCCGCTCCGGCATCGGCAATGTGACCAAGTTCGATGCGTCGGGCCTGGCCTGTCGCTTTGCCGGCGAGGTCAAGGGCTTCAACGTCGAGGATTACTTCCCGGCCAAGGAAGCGCGGCACATGGACACCTTCATCCATTACGGGATGGCGGCGTCGATCCAGGCCGTGCGCGACGCCGGCTTGGCCACCGGCAGCGCATTGTCGGAAGAACAGGCCGAGCGCATCGGTGTGATGGTCGGTTCGGGCATCGGCGGCCTGCCCATGATCGAAGCCACGCACAAGGAGTACAGCGAGCGCGGCCCTCGTCGCATCTCGCCCTTCTTTGTTCCGGCGTCGATCATCAACATGATCTCGGGTCATGTGTCGATCTTCTTCGGCTTCACGGGGCCCAACCTGGCGATCGTGACGGCCTGCACCACGGGGCTGCACTGCATCGGCGAAGCCGGACGGCTGATCGAGTACGGCGACGTCGATGTGATGGTGGCCGGCGGCGCGGAGAGTACCGTGTCGCCCTTGGGTATCGGCGGCTTCGCTTCGGCGCGCGCGCTCTCCACGCGCAACGACGATCCCGCCACCGCGTCCCGGCCCTGGGACAAGGACCGCGACGGCTTCGTGCTGGGCGAAGGCGGTGGTGCGCTGGTGCTCGAGGAATACGAGCACGCCCGGCGCCGCGGCGCACGGATCTATGCCGAACTGGCCGGTTTCGGGATGGGCGCGGACGCTTTCCATATGACCGCACCCAACGTCGATGGGCCCAAGCGCTCGATGAAGGCGGCGTTGCGCAATGCGGGCGTGAATGCCGATGCGGTGCAGTACCTCAATGCGCACGGCACCTCGACCCCACTCGGTGATCTCAACGAAACCAATGCCATCAAGCTGGCCTTCGGCGACCATGCGCACAAACTGGTCGTCAACTCGACCAAGTCGATGACCGGCCATCTGCTGGGCGGCGCCGGCGGGATCGAGTCGGTGTTCACCGTGCTGGCCTTGCACCACCAGGTCAGCCCGCCGACGATCAACCTCTTCAACCAGGATCCCGAGTGCGACCTGGATTACTGCGCGAACGCGGCGCGGAGCATGAAGATCGAGGTCGCCGTCAAGAACAACTTCGGGTTTGGCGGCACCAACGGAACTTTGGTGTTCCGGCGCGTCTGAGCGCCGCGCCCCGTCGGGCCGATCTGCCATGCATGCTGCGCCGCCGGTGCGGATCAATCTCGTGCCCGACCGTGCGGCAGGCTGGGCGGTGCTCGTGCTCGGCGCGATCGCGGCGGCCAATGCTGCGCTGTGGCTGGGCGCAATGGCTGGATGGAAGGGCGCGGCGCTGGGTATGGCCGGTGCTGCGGCAGCGCTTGCGGTGGTGGCATGGCTGCGCGGGCGCCCCCTCGGTTGCGCGGGGCTGCTCACCTGGGACGGCGACGCCTGGCAATGGTCGCAGACCGCCCAACGGCCGGTGTTGCCGCGCGTGATGCTCGACTTCGGCGGCTGGATCCTGCTGCGGCTGCAGTGGCTGGACGGCCCGCGCGAGGCGCACTGGGGTGTGGCAACGCGCGAACGGGCGGCGACGGGCTGGTCGGCTGCGCGGGCCGCGTTGTTCTCGCCGGCCGCCGCCGTGCAAGCGCGTTCGCGCACGTCAGCATGACGCCCGAAACCGATGCCGACGCCTTGCTCGTCGAGCGCACCAAGCGCGGCGATGTCAAGGCCTTCGAGATGTTGGTGGTCAAGTACCAGCGCCGCATCGAGCGCCTGATCGGACGGATGGTGCGCGATGTCGACCTGGTGCCCGACATTGCGCAGGAGACCTTCATCCGCGCCTACCGGGCGCTACCGCAGTTCCGCGGCGAGAGCGCGTTCTACACATGGCTCTACCGGATCGCTGTCAATACCGCGAAGAAGGCCCTCGGCGAGCTCAAGCGAGACCCCTTGGTTACACACTCGGCCCTCGTATCTCATGACGAAGGCGACGAAACTTCGCGGGTCGAGAACGAACTAACCGACGGCGAAACCCCCGAGTCGCTGCTTCAGAGCAAAGAAATCGGGGCCACGGTCAATGCCGCAATCGACGCCTTGAGCGAAGACCTGCGACAAGCGATCGTGTTGCGCGAGATCGAAGGCTTGAGTTACGAGGAGATCGCGGCCGTGATGAACTGCCCGATCGGCACCGTGCGATCGCGGATCTTCCGCGCCCGCGAGGCGATCGCAGACAGGCTGCGTCCCTTGCTCGGCACGCGTGACAACGAGCGTTGGTGAGCAAAACGGCAGAGCAAGTCAGGAGAGATGGCAATGCATGAGGATCGTTTGACGTCGCGGCAGGCCCAGCAACTGGCCTTGTCGGCCTTGCTCGACGGCGACGCGAGCCAGGCCGACCGGGCGCTGGCCGCTTGGCGCGAGGAGCCGGCGGCGCGGGCCGATTGGCACGCCTACCAGATCATCGGCGAGGCAATGCGCAGCGACGACGTGAATTGCCGGGCCCATCACGATGTGGCGTTTTTGGCCCGCGTGCGCGCGCGCCTGGCCGAGGAACCGGTGGTGCTGGCGCCGGCGGTGCTGGCTCCGCCGCGGGCGGCTGCGTCGCCCAGGGTGCAGCCACAGGCGGGCTGGCGTACGGCCTGGGCTGCTCCGGTGGCCGTCGCTGCAGGGTTCATCGCGGTTGCGGGGGTGTTGGTCGTCACGCGGGTGGCGGCGCCTGGCGGCGTGGCGCCCGAAGCGGCCTCGGCATTGGCCGGCGGCACGGGCACGACCCCTGCGCTCGGTGGCCTGCAGGTGGTGTCGAGCGGCAGTCCGTTGCGTTCGTCGATCCCCGGCGCCCCGGCGGCATCGACCACGGCGTCCGGTGCGTTGATTCGCAGCGCTGACCTCGATCGCTACTTGGCCGCGCACCGGCAGTACAGCGCCACCTCGTTGCTCAGCATGCCAGGTGGCGCAGCCCGCAACGTGACCGTGGCGGCGCCAGCGCGCTGAGGATGAGTTGCGGCATGTCGGTACGCCAGCCGTGAGATTGGCAAGCATTTTCCGAGCGGTCGGCCGGATCGCCCGCCTGGCCCTGTGCGCGTGTGGGCTCGGTGCGGGGGGCGCCGCATTCGCGGCGGGCCCGTCGCCGGCACCCGCCAGCCTGCCTGCCACCGGCGTTGCGGGCGGCGCCGAGGCGCGCCACTGGCTGCAGCGCATTCACCAGGCCGCGAGCCAGCGCAACTATCAAGGCACGTTGGTCGTGACGGCCAACGGGGGCATGTCGAGCTCGCGCCTGGCGCACTACGGCGAGGGCAACCAGACGTTCGAGCGCATCGACCTGCTCGATGGTCAACCGCGGCGCATCTACCGGCACAACGAACAGGTCTTGATCGTGTGGCCCACGGCCAAGCTGGCACGCTTCGAACAGCGCGACGCGGTGGCTTTGTTCCCCGCCGTGCTCAACGGCAGCGAGGACGAACTGTTCGAGCGTTACGAAATGCTCGCCGAAGGTACTGACCGCGTCGCGGGCTACGACGCGCGCGTGTTCCTGCTGCGCCCGCGCGACAGCTGGCGCTTCGCGCAACGCCTGTGGGCGGAGCAGGCCACCGGTTTGCTGCTGCGCGCCGACGTGCTCGGCGCCGACGGCCGCGTGCTCGAGACGGCAGCCTTCACCGAAGTGAGCGTGGGGATCAAGTCGCAACCGGAAACCGTGCTGGTGCCGATGAAACGGCTTGACGGCTACCGCATCGTGCGTGCGGTTCCGCAACGGACGGCGCTCGAGGCCCAGGGCTGGCAGATGAAAAGCGCCGTGCCCGGGTTCCGCCAGGTGAGCTGCGTCAAACGCAACCTCGAGGTGGGGACAGACACGGCGCAGGCCGCCCCGGCGCACGAGGTGCTGCAAACGATCTTTTCCGATGGACTGACGCATGTGTCGGTCTTCATCGAGCCGTACCGTGCGGATCGCCACCAGGCCGGCATGACCGCAGCCGGCGCCACGCACACGCTGATGCAGGCCTTCGGCCCGCACTGGGTCACGGTTGTCGGCGATGCGCCGATGGCCACGTTGAAGCAGTTTGCGGCCCTGCTCGAACGAAGCCGCTGATTTCCACTCCTTTTTCCTTGACCATGATGACCCAACGATCTGTTTTCGATGCCGTCCGTGGCTTGCAGGCCCTGGTCGGTGCTCGGCGCGCCGTGGCCACCCTGTGCCTCCTTACCTCGCTCGGCGCGGCCACGTTGCTGCCCGCACCGGTCTCGGCGCAGGGCCGTGAACTGCCCGACTTCACCGAACTGGTGGAGCGCGTCGGCCCCGCGGTGGTCAACATCCGCACCTCCGAACGCGGCCGCGCTGCTGCGCAGGGTGGGGGCGAGATGGACGAGCAGATGCGCGAGTTCTTCCGCCGCTTCGGCATCCCGCTGCCCAACACGCCGTCACCGCAGCAGCCGCGCCGGGGGGGGCCGCGCGACGAAGACGGGGAACCGCAGCAGCGCGGCATCGGCTCGGGCTTCGTGCTGACGGCCGACGGCTACGTGATGACCAATGCGCACGTCGTGGACGGTGCCGACGAGGTGCTCGTCACGATGACCGACAAGCGCGAGTTCAAGGCGCGCATCATCGGCACCGACAAGCGCACCGACGTGGCCTTGGTGAAGATCGATGCCACCGGCCTGCCCACGGTGCGAATCGGCGATGTGAACCAGGTCAAGGTCGGCAACTGGGTGATCGCGATCGGTTCTCCCTTCAATCTCGACAACACGGTGACGGCGGGCATCGTCAGTGCCAAGCAGCGCGACACCGGCGAATTCCTGCCGCTGTTGCAGACCGACGTGGCCATCAACCCGGGCAACTCGGGCGGGCCGCTGATCAACATGCGTGGCGAAGTGATCGGCATCAACTCGCAGATCTACAGCCGCTCCGGCGGCTACATGGGCATCTCCTTCGCGATCCCGATCGACGAGGCGATCCGCGTTTCGGATCAGCTGCGGGCCAGCGGACGCGTGGTGCGCGGCCGCATCGGTGTGACGATCGCGCCCGTCACCAAGGAGGTCGCCGAATCGATCGGCCTCGGACGCGCCACCGGCGCCCTGGTCCAGGGCGTCGAGGCGGGTGGTCCGGCCGACAAGGCGGGCATCGAGGCGGGCGACATCATCACGCGCGTGGATGGCAAGACGGTCGAGCGTTCCGGCGATCTGCCGCGCATCGTCGGTGCGGCCAAGCCCGGCAACCGGACGCAATTGCAAGTGTTCCGCCGCGGCGCGACACGCGACATCACCGTGACCGTGGTGGAGTTCGAACCCGAGAAGCCGCGCCGCGCCGCGCAAGGCAGCGCCGAGCCGCAGCAGCCGGCGCAACCGAAGACCGCCATCGGGTTGGCTGTTTCGGATCTCAACGAGGCACAGAAGCGCGAGCTGAAGTTGCGGGGCGGTGTGCGCGTGGAGACGGCGGAGGGTACGGCGGCGCGTGCTGGCCTGCGCGAGGGGGACGTGATCGTGACACTGGACAACACCGAGGTCACCGACGCGAAGCAATTCAACGCGCTGGTGGCCAAGGTCGACAAGAC
>JAABTC010000244.1 GCA_011390055.1 Burkholderiales bacterium
CTTGTGGCGAACCCACTCTTCAGCCCCATCGTCAGACGACAGGCTTGAGGTGAAGAGATGAATGGCGTTTCGACTGCGTGAATCAGCGCTTGAACGAACAGGGTTGGGAGAGGAAAAAACATGACATTCATCAAGGACCTCATCAGCATTCCTGAACAGGTCCATCAGGGCGACTTCGTCCTGAAGCTGGCCGACGGGGTGGCGCATGCCGAAGCGACGCTGCGCGACTACGTGGTGACGCCGCAGCTCGAGGCCTGCTTCAACGATGCGTTGACCTTCATCAAGCAGTCGGTCCAGGGCAGCACCAGCAAGGCCGCGTATCTGCATGGCAGCTTCGGCTCCGGCAAGAGCCACTTCATGGCGGTGCTCAACCTGCTGCTCGACAATAACCTGTCGGCGCGCTCGATGCCCGAGCTGGCCGATGTGGTGGCCCAGCACAACGGCTGGACGCAGGGCCGCAAGTTTCTGCTCGTGCCGTATCACATGATTGGTGCGCGCAGCATGGAGTCGGCCATCCTGGGTGGCTATGCCGAGTTTGTGCGCAAGCGCCATCCCGAAGCGCCGATTCCGGGTTTCTATCTGTCGGAGCGCCTGTTCGAGGATGCGGTGCGCATGCGCCATCGCATCGGTGATGAGGCCTTCTTTCGCGACCTGAACGAGGGCTCGGAAGCCGGCGGCGGGGATGACAGCGGTTGGGGCGACCTGAGCGGCGGTTGGGATGCCGCGAGCTTCGAGGCGGCGATGCTGGAGCCGCCGAGTGGCGACGACCGCGTGCGCCTGGTCGGCGACCTGATCAGCCGCTACTTCACTGCGATTGCCGACGTGGCCGAAAGCCGTGGGGAGGCCTTCGTGCCGCTCGACGACGGACTCAGCATCATGAGCCGCCACGCCAAGGCGCTCGGCTACGACGCGGTGATCCTGTTCCTCGATGAGCTGATCCTGTGGCTGGCGAGCCGGGCTGCCGACGTGAGCTTTGTCAGCAGCGAGGGCACCAAGCTGGTCAAGCTGGTCGAGGCCAGCAACGCCGATCGTCCGATTCCGCTGGTCAGCTTCGTCGCACGGCAACGCGACCTGCGCGAACTGGTGGGCGAGAACCTGGCCGGCTCGCTGCAATTGCAGTTCAGCGACGTGTTGCGCCACTGGGAGGCGCGCTTTCATCGCATCACGCTGGAAGACCGCAACCTGCCCGCAATTGCCGAGAAGCGCGTGCTCCGGCCGGTGTCCGAATCGGCCCGGCAGACGCTGGGCAATGCTTTCGATGAGTTCCAGCGGGTTCGGCCCGAGGTCTGGAACACGCTGCTGACCGAGACCGCAGACAAGGAGATGTTCCGCAAGGTCTATCCGTTCAGCCCGGCGCTGGTGCAGACGCTGATTGCCGTGTCGGCGGCCTTGCAGCGCGAGCGCACCGCCTTGAAGCTGATGCTGCAGTTGTTGGTGGATCGGCGTGATGACCTTGAGCTGGGTCAGATCATCCCGGTCGGCGACCTGTTCGACGTGATCGCCGATGGCGACGAGCCGTTTTCGGAGGCGATGCGCATTCACTTTGATAACGCCAAGCGGCTTTACCGGCAGAAGCTGCTGCCGCACCTGGAGCGACAGCACAGTGTGACCTGGGAGAATATCCGTATCGGTGACGCCGACCCGGCCAGGGCCCGAGCGCTGCGCAACGATGCGCGCCTGATCAAGACCCTGCTGCTGAGTGCGCTGGTGCCCGAGGTGGATTCGCTCAAGGCCCTGACGGCGCAACGTCTGGCCGCGCTGAACCACGGTACGATCCGCTCACCCATCCCCGGCCGCGAAACCCAGGACGTGCTGCGCAAGTGCAAGGAGTGGGCCGCCGACATTGGCGAGATCAAGGTCACCGACGATACCAACTCG
The DNA here is from genome assembly GCA_011390055.1 of Burkholderiales bacterium. GTDB lineage: Bacteria > Pseudomonadota > Gammaproteobacteria > Burkholderiales > Burkholderiaceae_C > CADEEN01. Next base: position 1,879 of record JAABTC010000244.1, read on the forward strand.
CTGATCTCGATCCAGGTCACCGGCGTCGATATCGAACCCATCGTGCGCGGCCCGGCCGCCTCCAGCGACAACCCGGGCAACCGGCGCCGGCGTGTGCGCGAGATGTTGTTCGAGCAACTCGGCGTGACCGACACCAACGATTTGTTCGCCACTTACGCGGTGCTATGGCGCGGAACCAGGCGCGAGGTCGAGGTGTTGTTCGAGAACGTCCGCGAGATGTCGGATGAGAAGCTGCGCGGCCGCCCGGGCACGTGGACCGTGGTCATCGACTTCCCGTTTGACGACGCGAGCTTCACCCCGGCAGACGATCTGGCGCGTCTGGGCAACTATCGTGGTGACGATACGCAAACGCTGGTGTGGATGCCCTCGTTCTTTAGCGCCAAGGCGCAGCATGATCTGGGCCGCCTGGTGGTGCTGGACTACATTCTGACCGGTGAGCGCTTTAATGAACTGGCTGCCCACCTGGCCCTGGTCGATCGCGGGCCGGCGCAGGCGCTGCTGCGCAACCAGCGTGACCAGTTGCAGCAGCGGGTGCGGCAATACCTCGAGGTGGCCTACGGCATCGCCGGCGACTCGCGCGACGCGGTGGTGAACCCGATGTCGCCCGAAGACCAGTTCCGCTCGCTGGACCGCACGCTGACGCCGCTGCCGCCAGTGGGGGCAAACCTGAAATCCGCGTTCGAGGCGCTGCTCGACCAGCTCTTCAGGCATCAATTTCCGGCACATCCGGTTTTCGACGCCGAGGTAAAGCCTGCTGCAGTGAAGAAGGTGTGGCCGGAGCTGGAGCGGGCCATCGGCACTGCCGACGGGCGCGCGCTGGTCGGCGATCGCGCCGTGCGGCAACTGATTCGCTCGATCGCCGACCCGGTGCAACTGGGCAAGACCGGGGAGAGCCATTTTGTGCTGGGCGACCATTGGCGCTCGCACTTCCTGCGTGAGCAGGCCAAGGAGGGTGCCGCGATCACGGTTGCCAATCTGCGCAAGTGGATGGATCAACCGCTGGCGATGGGACTGCCGGCCGAAGCGCAGAACCTGGTCATCCTTAGCTTTGCGGGGCAGACCAATCGCAGCTTCGTGCGTGGCAATGTCCCCTACACGCCGAGCGTCGACCAGATGCCCGACGACCTCGAGCTACGCGAGCAGACGCTGCCCGAGCCCAGCGACTGGGAGGCGGCCTGCAAGCGTGCCGCAGGGCTGTTCGGCCTGACTGTTCCGACATCCCGCAACGCCGGCAACGTCGCCAAGCTGGTTGAGGAAGTTCAAGACAAGGCGCGTGAAGCACGGCTGGCGATAGGCAGCCTGGTCAAGACACTGAACGAGAAGGCCGTCGCATTCCCCGCCGCTGGAGACAACCATCGCCTGCAAACGGCACGTTCCGCCCAGGCCTTGCTGGCGGGTTTGCTGAGTGTGGACGGCGCCGCGGTCGTCACGACGCTCGCCGGTGCAGCGATTGAGACCTCAGAAGTCGCCATGCGCCAAACCCTGGCCAAGGCAAACGAGCTGGATGAAGCGGTTCGCACCGGGGCCTGGGACATCTTCGAGGCGATGAAGGCGCTGACTGACGAGCGCCAAGCTGCGGCGCAGGCGATTGTCGCCAAGGTGTGCGAGACACTGGCTGCCGACGAACATGCGGTTGGGCTCAAGGCGGCGCTCGACGATCAACGCAGCAAGGCGGTGCGGTTGCTGACTGTGGCGCCGCCGCCGCCGTCACTCATACCAACATCCATGCTTTCACCAACACCTGCGGACC
>JAABTC010000245.1 GCA_011390055.1 Burkholderiales bacterium
AGGCCGGCATACCGGGTGTTGTCCTGCCCTGCCTGGGCAGCCGACAGTTGTGGCAGCAGCACCACGCCCAGCGCCACCCCCAGCAGCGCGGTCGGGAACTCCATCAGCCGATCGGCAAAGGTCAGCCATGACACGGCGCCGACACCGACGTGCGACGCGATCTGGGTGTTGATCAACAGCGAAATCTGGGCCACCGAGACGCCGAGAAGTGCGGGGGCCATCTGGGAAAGGATCCGGCCGACCCCCGGGTGGCGCCACGCCGTCAGCACGGCCCCCGGTGCCAGGCCGATGCGCGGCAGGCAACCGATGCGCGCCAAGGCCGGCAATTGCACCGCCAACTGGAGCACTCCGCCGACCATCACCCCGGCCGCCAGCGCGTAGATGCCCGGCACGCCCCAGCGCTCGAACGCCGGCACGCCAAGCCAGGCGGCGGCGATCACGGCCAGGTTCAACAGCACCGGCGTCGCCGCGGGGACCGCGAAGCGGCGCCAGGTGTTCAGCACACCCGCAGCCAGCGCCACCATCGACATGCAGCCGATGTACGGAAACATCCAGCGCGTCATCGTCACCGCATCGTCGAAGCGCGCCAGACCCGAGGCCATGGCCCAGACGATCAGCGGCGCGGCCACGACGCCGAGCGCGCTGGTGGCCAGCAGCGCCCAGGCCAGCACGGTGGCGGTCGCGTCGATCAGCTTGCGGGTGGCGTCGTCGCCGTCACGCGCCCGCGTGCCGGCCAGGATCGGCACGAAAGCCTGTGAAAAGGCGCCCTCCGCAAACAGACGCCGCAGCAGGTTCGGAATGCGAAACGCGACGTTGAAGGCGTCGGTGGCGGCGCTGGCGCCGAAGGTCGCGGCCACAAGCAGCTCACGCGCCAAGCCCGTGATGCGCGAGGCCAGGGTGAGCAGGGAGACGGTGGAAGCGGCCTTGAGCAGGTTCATGCGGGAGGGCCGCAGGCAACGCGCGTCGCCAGGCCGGAAGGGGATCGATTATAGGGATCGGCCGCTGCGGCGAGACGCCGCCCGCGCTGCGTGCTAAACTCACCGGCTTCGCCAAACCAGCATCCGTTCCCAGCATGGCCACCTCGTCCAAAGCCAAGAAAAAGACCGTCCGCCTCGCCTCGGGCCGCAAGCGTGCGCGCCAGGATGTCAAGCTGAACGCTTCCAACACGGCGCTGCGCAGCAAGTTCCGCACGGTGGTGAAGAACGTGCAGAAGGCCGTGATCGCGGGCGAGAAAGACAAGGCGGGTGACCTGTTCAAGCTGGCCCAGAGCGTCATCGACTCGGTCGCCGACAAGGGCATGTTCCACAAGAACAAGGCCGCGCGCCACAAGAGCCGGCTGGCGGCCAAGGTCAAGGCGTTGGCCCTCGCCGCCCCGGCGGCCTGAAGCTCCGCGGCCCGAACCGAGACCCGCTGCGGCGGGTCTTTTTCATGGCAGATCCGATGGGTCGACCGAGGCGAGCGCAGGGTCGCTCGGCAGCTCTTCCAGTTGCAGCGAGTTGTCGCGGGCGAAGTTCATCACGAAGTCCCAGGCCATCGGCTCGACGCCCCGCAGCGCTTCGTCCACGATCACGCATTTGACGCCGCCGTTCAGCATGGGAATGCAGTACGGCGAGTAGCCGATGTACGCGCCGATGCCGCCTGCCCCACCTTCGGGCCGGAACGATGACATCGCGCTGGCCAGGCGCTCGGCCCAGTCGCTGGGGCGAAAGCTGCGGCCGTCGTCGGTCACGCCACGGATCACGAGACGCCTTGACGGCGCCGCGGAAGAAGGTTTCGGTTCGGCGTCGTTCATGCTCAGGGTGGATTGTGCCCGGGCGTTGTTGCGCTGCAGCAATGGCACTCCGCTGCCGCGTGCGCGGGCCCGCAGCACCGCTGGATATCGACCCTTCGGGGGGCAACCTTAGAATCGTTGCGATCGCGCGCTCTCGCGCACCACGCCAGCGCCCGCCATGACCGCCCACGCCGAACCGCATGTGATGAAGACCTACGGTCGCCTGCCGATTGCGCTGTCGCACGGCCGCGGCTGCAAGGTCTGGGACACCGAGGGGCGTGAATACCTCGACGCACTGGCGGGCATCGCCGTAAACACCCTGGGCCATGCGCACCCGCGCCTGGTGCCGGCCTTGCAGGAGCAGATCGGCAAGCTGATCCACACCAGCAACTATTACGCTGCCCCGCTGCAGGAGCAGCTCGCTGCCAAGCTCACCGCACTGTCGGGGCTGCGCAACGCGTTCTTCTGCAACAGCGGGCTCGAAGCCAACGAGGCGGCCCTCAAGATCGCACGCAAGTACGGCCACGACCGAGGCATCGAGCGGCCGGAGATCATCGTCTACGAAGGTGCCTTCCACGGCCGTTCGATCGCCACGCTGTCGGCTACCGGCAACCCCAAGGTGCAGGCCGGCTTCGGCCCGTTGGTGGAGGGCTTCGTGCGCGTGCCGTTGAACGACATCGCGGCGGTCGAAGAAGTGGCGCGCACGCGGCCGAACGTGGTGGCGGTGTTCCTCGAAACGATCCAGGGCGAAGGCGGCATCAAAGCTTCGCGTTGGGAGTATCTGCAGGCGCTACGCAAGCTCTGTGACGCCCAGGGTTGGTTGCTGATGCTCGACGAAGTGCAGTGCGGCATCGGTCGCACCGGCAAGTGGTTCGCTCACCAATGGGCCGACGTGCGGCCGGACGTGATGCCATTGGCCAAGGGGCTGGGCTCGGGGGTTCCGATCGGCGCCGTCGTCTGCGGCGAGAAGGCGTCCGAGGTGCTCGGCGCCGGCAACCACGGCACCACCTTCGGTGGCAACCCGCTGGCGATGCGCGCCGGTATCGAGACCCTGCGCATCATGGAAGACGATCGCCTGCTCGAGAACGCGGCACGCATCGGCGCGCGCCTGATGGCGGCCTTCGAGCGCGAGTTCGCGGGGCTGGCGGGCGTCAAGGAAATCCGCGGCGCGGGCTTGATGATCGGTATCGAGCTGGACCGGCCTTGCCCCGAACTGCTGGCTCGCGCCTGCGAGGCTGGCCTCTTGATCAGTGTCACGGCCGAGCGCGTGATCCGCCTCCTGCCGGCGCTGATCCTGTCCGAGGCCGAGGCCGATCGCATTGTCGAAATACTTGCGCCGCTGGTGCGCGACTTCCTGGCCGCGCCGCCACCGTGAAACTCGGCTCGAGCTTGATGAAACACTACCTGCAGTTCAAGGACCTGCGCGCCGAAGAGTACGCTTACCTGTTCGAGCGCGCGCGCATCATCAAGACACGCTTCAAGAACTACGAGCGGTACCAGCCACTGGTCGACCGCACGCTGGCGATGATCTTCGAGAAGGCCAGCACGCGCACGCGGGTGAGCTTCGAAGCCGGCATGTACCAGATGGGCGGCTCGGTGGTGCACCTGACGACCGGGGACAGCCAGCTCGGCCGCGCCGAGCCGGTCGAAGACAGCGCACGCGTGATCAGCCGCATGGTCGACATCGTGATGATCCGCACCTACGAACAGGCCAAGCTCGAGGGCTTCGCATCGCAGTCGCGCGTGCCGGTGATCAACGGCCTGACCAACGAGTACCACCCCTGCCAGATCCTGGCCGACGTGTACACCTACATCGAGCAGCGTGGCGCGATCGCCGGCAAGGTCGTGGCCTGGGT
>JAABTC010000246.1 GCA_011390055.1 Burkholderiales bacterium
TTCACGCACGGTGTCGTGCAGCGTCTTGCTCAAGAGCCCGCGGTCGAGCGCGGCCCACACCTGGCGGTAGCCGACGCAGCGCATCGAGGGCAGCTCGGCGTGCAGGTCGCGGCGCGCGTGCAGGCGCCGCACTTCGTCGATCAGGCCCTGCTGAAGCATCGCGTCGAAACGCTCGGCGATGCGCCCGTGCAGGCGCGGCCGTGAGGCGGGTTCGAGCGCGATCAAGGCCGGCGGCTCGGCCGCGCGCGGCGCGCTGTGGAAGCTGGAGAGGCTGCGGCCGGCGCTGCGGAACACCTCGAGCGCACGGCCGACGCGCTGCGCGTCGTTCGGCGCAAGCCGGGCCGCGCTGGCGGGGTCGACGCGCGCCAGTTCGGCATGCATCGCCGGCCACCCTTGGGCGAAGGCTTCGGCCGCGATCGCCTGGCGCAGCGCCGGGTCGACGGCGGGCAGCGCGTCCAGGCCGTCGGCGAGGATCTTGAAATACAGCATGGTGCCGCCCACCAGCAGCGGCAGGCGCCCGCGCGCCGTGATCTCGGCGATGCAGCGCGTGGCGTCGGCGGCGAAGCGCGCGGCCGAATAACTTTCGCGCGGGTCGATCAGGTCGATCAGGTGGTGCGGCACCGCAGCGCGCTCGGCGGCACTCGGCTTGGCGCTGCCGATGTCCATCTCGCGGTAGACCTGGGCCGAGTCGACGCTGACGATCTCGAGCGGTACGCGCTCGGCCAGCGCCAGGGCCACGGCACTCTTGCCGCTGGCGGTGGGCCCGGCCAGGCCGATCCAGGCGGGCCGCGTCACGGCAGCACCTCGCCCGTCGCGTGGGCACCGAAGCGGGCGCCGTGGCGACGCACCAGCGTCCACGCCACCAGGCTGGTCAGCACGCCCCACAGCGCCACGCCGGAGGCCATCGGGCGCAGGCTGCCGTCCATGGCCTGGCCCAGCCACAGTCCGACGGCGAATGCGGTGAGGGCCAGGCCGCAGCCCGCGATCGCCGCGGCCAGGCCCGCCATCCTCGGGAAGGGCCCCGTCACGCCGGTCTGCCCGCAGGGTTGGTGAAAGCCGTGGCCGAAGGCGTACAGCCACTGCGCGCCGAGCACCCAGGCCACCCCCGCCTCGGTCGGCCAGACCGCGCAGGCGGCCATGCCGAGGGCACCCGCCAGCGTGAAGCAGGCGCCGCGCTGCACCACCTCGGCGCCGCTGCGATGCTGCAGCCAGCGTCGGCACACGACGGTGCCCACCAGGTAAGCGACCGAACCTGAACCCAGCGCGAGCCCGTACGTCTGCGGTGTCAGGCCGAGCACCTCGATGTAGACGAACGATGAAGCGGCCAGCAGCGTGAACAGGCCACCGTAGGTGCAGGCGATGAGCAGGGTCCAGGCACGAAACCCCGGATGGCGCACGATCTGCCACGTGCTGCGGCCCAGCTCGCTCGGCCGCAGCCCTTGCACGTTGCGCGGTGCCAGGGTTTCAGGCAACCGGCGCCAGACAAAGAGCCCGATGACGGCGACGATCGCCGCCACCGTGTACAGCGGTGCGCGCCAGCCCGCGCCGATCGCCAGCGCGCCACCGGCGATCGGCGCGGCGATGGCGATCAAGCCCAGGCCCGACATGCCGAGTGCCATCACGCGCGCACCCTCCTGCGGTGCGTACAGGTCGCGCACCATCGCGCGCGCGCAGACCACCGCAGCGGCCATCGCCGCCCCCTGCGCGGCGCGCCAGACGATCAGCCAGCCCACGCTGCCCGCGGCCGCCGCGCCCAGGCTGGCCAGGCACAACAGCGTCAGGCTGGCCAGCAGCACCGGGCGGCGGCCGTAGCGGTCGGCCAGCGGCCCCCACACCAATTGCGACAAGCCGAAGGCCAGGATCAGCGCCGACATCGTCAGCTGCGTCGCGGCCATCGGCGCGGCAAGCTCGCGCGCCAGCAACGGCAACGCCGGCAGGTACAGATCGGTCAGGATCGGCTGCAGGCCGAGCAGCAGGGAGAGGGCGATCACGACCACGCCGGGCGCGAGCAGGGGGCCCCGCACGGACCCGTGGCCGCTGCGGGCAACAACACTGTGCATGGCTCGAGCGTACCAGCCGGCCCCGTCCTACACACTTCCGGGTCACAGGCCGCTACGATCGGGGTCCCCAAGAACGGAGACCTCCATGACCCTGACCCGCCGAATCCTCGCCACCACCGTGGCCATGAGCCTGAGCTTCGCGAGCCTCGTGCACGCTGCGCCGCTGTCGACCGCTGGCACCTCGCCCGCGCTGATCACCACCGAGCAGGCCTCCGACGCCCAGCCGGGCCGCGTGCTGCTCGAGCAGACGCTGGCGCGCGCCGACGTGGCCGCCGCCCTGCAAGCGCGTGGCGTCAGCGTGGATGCTGCCCGCGACCGCGTGGCCGCGCTCACCGATGCCGAAGCTGCGCACGTGGCCGCGCAGATCGACCAGGCACCCGCCGGCGGCGACGCTCTCGGCATCATCCTGACGATCTTCATCGTGCTGCTGGTGACCGACATCCTCGGCTTCACCAAGATCTTCCCGTTCACGCGCTCGATCCGCTGAACGCGTCTCGATGCTGAACCGGCGCACGGCGCTGCTCGGCGCTGGCGTCGGTGCACTGGCTGGCCTGTCGGGTTGCGCGACGCTGGCCACGCCGCCGCAGACCGCTGCGCTGCTAGGCGCCGGGCCCTCGGGCCCGGCAGGCTTGACTCCTGCAGTCGAGTTGACCGCCGTGCCTTTCTACCCGCAGACCCGCTACCACTGCGGCCCGGCGGCACTGGCCACCGTGCTGGTCCACATCGGCATGGACACCTCGCCCGAGCAACTCGCCGACGCGGTGTTCCTGCCGTCCCGCGAAGGTTCGCTGCAACCGGAGATGCTGGCTGCCACCCGGCGTGCCGGTGCATTGGGCGTGTTGCTGCAACCGCAATTGGCGGACCTTTTCAGGGAAGTGGCCGCCGGCAACCCGCCGATCGTGCTGCAGAACCTGGGCCTGGCCTGGGCCCCGCGCTGGCACTATGCAGTGCTGGTGGGCTACGACCTGGCGCAGCAAGTCGTCGTGCTGCGCAGCGGCATCGTCGAACGCGAGCGCATGGGTTTCACCCTGTTCGAACGCACCTGGGCGCGTGGGCGCCACTGGGCCTTTGCGGCCGTGCCGCCGGGCCGACTGCCGGTGACCGCCGGCGAAACCGACGCGACGCAGGCCGCGATCGGCTTCGAGCGTGTGGCCTCACCCGCGCAAGCCGAACAGGCCTATGCGAGCGTGCTGCAACGCTGGCCCGACAACGCACTGGCCGGCCTCGGTCAGGGCAACACGCGCTATGCCGCAGGCAACTTGCGCGGCGCAGCCCAAGCTTTCGAGCGCGTTGCGTTGAAGCACGACAGCGCCGCGGCGTGGCACAACCTGGCCGCGGTGCGGGTGAAGCTGGGCGAGAACGCCCTCGCGCGCAGCGCCGCAGAGCGTGCGCTGCAACGCGCCACGACGCAAGAGCCGAACTGGCGCGAAGCGGCCGAGCGCCTGCTGCGCAGCATGCCAGCGAGCTGATCGCGACCCCCCGAACGTCCTGTATCGAAGGACGGTGCGCTTCGATACCTCAGCGCGAACGGGTCCG
>JAABTC010000247.1 GCA_011390055.1 Burkholderiales bacterium
TCTGAGTATCTTGAAAGGCTCGAGGCGTTGCAGCTTGAGCTCAATCGCATGGCGCGCTGGCTGCAGGCCAGCGGCAAGCGGGTGCTGGTGCTCATCGAAGGCCGCGACACGGCCGGCAAGGGTGGCGTCATCTCCGCGATTGCCGACGAGCTGAACCCGCGCCAGTGCCATGTCGTCGCCCTGCCCAAGCCGAGCGAGCGCGAGCGCACGCAGTGGTATTTCCAACGCTACATCGCGCACCTGCCAGCGGCCGGCGAGATCGCGCTGTTCGACCGCAGCTGGTACAACCGCGCAGGCGTCGAGGCGGTGATGGGTTTCTGCACGCCGGCGCAGACGGCGGCCTTCCTGAAGCAGGCGCCGGCTTTCGAGAAGCTGCTGGTCGACGACGGTGTGCTGCTGTTCAAGTACTGGTTGACGGTCGACCAGGCGCAGCAGGAGGAGCGCTTCGCCGAGCGTCTGGAAGACCCGATGAAGCGCTGGAAGCTGTCGCCGATCGACCTCGTGGCGCGCCAGAAGTACGCCGAGTACACGAAGGCGCGCGAACACATGCTCACGGCCACGCACACCCCGCATGCGCCGTGGACCCTGGTCGACTTCAACGACCAGCGGCGCGGCCGGCTGACGCTGATCCGGCATCTGCTCGACCACCTGCCCGACACCGCGGTGCCCGAAGAGAAGCTCGAATTTCCGCCCCTCACGGACAAGCCGGCGAAGGAAAGCTTTCGCGGCGGCGTCAAGCCGATCAAGAGCATCTAGCGGGGCTTGCCGGCCGCCCGGTACGAGCGCGCTCCGATGGCCGGCGCGGGAATGCTGGCCGCGTGCGCCCAGTCTTCGATCTCATGGGGGGCACAGTCCCAATCGCTCCCGAACAGCGCCGGGCCGTTCTCGCACATCCACAGCGCATACCTTGCCGATGCGGCGTGACCATCGTCCGCCAGCGCGATGAACCGACCATAGGCCTCCGAGAACCGGCCTTGCCGAAACGACTGCAGGGCCCGCGCATGGACCCGCTCGATCAGCGACGATGGCGTTTGCGCACGGGCCTGCGAAGGTGCCTGCGCGGGTGCTGCGACAACGGCCGTGGCCGCCAGCACACCGAGCGCACCGAGACCCCAACAACAACGTGCTTTCATGTCGGCTTCCTTTCGATCGTGGGACACAGCGGGTTGCGCACACCGGCTCGTCACAGCCGGTACGCGACGATCACCGCAACCGTGACGAGGCACATGCAGGCGTTGCCGGTGTTGACGATGACGGCGCGGTTCACCCGCTGATCGTTCTGCTCGTAGAGCCATGCCGCCATCGTCACGTTGGCGCCGAGCCAAGTGAGCCAGGTCCACAGCGAATGCTGGCTCGCGTCGCCGCTCACGTGAATCGCCCAGACCGTCGGCAGGTAGGCCAGGACGCGTACCGAATTGAACAGAGTGAACGACCAGGCCAGAACGGCGAGGTAGGCCTTGCGCGCGTCGCGTGGCGGGCGGGCGATGGCCTTGGACTTCGATGGCCATCCCACGCGCGTTGCGGCCTTGTGCGCGCCGACGTTAGGGACGGCGGAGGTGAGCGGCGTCTTCATCGGCGCACTATCATCTTGTGGCTTCGTGCAGTCTTGAACGGTTCTAAAGCGGTCTGAAATCGCTCTCCCTAGCTTTAGGGAATTGCCGGCAATGCAGCATGTGCGGGGCGCGGGCTCTGTCATCGCCCAGGAGTCAAAGAGTGGATGCCGTGCCGCGGTCGACGTCGGGTTGTCCATGACCTCGAACCTTGTCAAGGCGTTCGGCGCCTTCCAACTCGCGCCGGCTCGGCGTCTGTTGCTCCGCGATGACCAACCCTTGAAGCTCGGCAGTCGAGCCTTCGACTTGCTGCTCGTGCTGGTCGAGCACCATGACCGCGTGGTATCCAAGGACGAGCTGCTCGACCGTGTCTGGCCCGGCGAGGACGTGGGCGAAGCCAACCTCGCCGTTCACGTGATGGCACTGCGCAAGGCGCTGGGTCGGGCGGCCATCGCCACCGTGCCGGGGCGCGGCTACCGATTCACGCTGCCGTTGCGTGCCATGGCCAACGCCGCGAGTGCGCCGGCGGCAGCGCCGCGGCCCCCGGCACAGCACAACCTGGCGTTGCCGTCCGGCGAACTGGTCGGCCGCGCGAGCGAAGTCCGGACCCTGCTCGACCTCGTCGAGCGCCACCCGCTGGTGTCGGTGGTTGGACCAGGCGGTGTGGGCAAGACGCGCCTGGCACAGCAAGCCGCGGCGCAACTGCACGATCGGTTCCCCGCGGGACCATGGTGGATCGAGTTGGCCCCGCTGGCAGATCCCGCGCTGGTGGCTGCGGCGGTGGCCCAGGTGTTGCGCGTTCGCCATGTCCATGAACGCGACGCGGTCGACGCGGTTGCCACCGTCCTGCGCACGTCGCCGGCGCTGCTCGTACTGGACAACGGTGAGCATGTCGCCGAGGGCGTTGTCACGCTGGTCAAGACGCTGCGGCAGCACGCGTCCGCATGCAAAGTCCTCGTCACGAGTCAGGAGCCCTTGCACTTGCATTCGGAACAGGTCTTGCGGCTGGAACCGTTGGCGCTGCCGCTCGACGACAGCCTGGACAGCGCCCGAGCGAGCGGCGCGGTGAACCTCTTCGAATCCAGGGCGCGCCTGCTCGCTCCGGATTTCAGACTCGACGCTGGCAACTGCGCTGCGGTCGTGGCCATCTGCAGCCGCCTGGACGGCATTCCCTTGGCGATCGAGCTGGCCGCTGCGCGTTTGCCGCTTCTCGGGCTCGAAGGGCTGCACTCGCGGCTGGGTGAGCGTTTCAAGGTGCTGACCTCGCACGCCCGCACCCACCTGCCGAGGCACCAGACCCTGCGCGCCACGCTCGACTGGAGCCATGGCCTGCTGGAAGACGCCGAGCAGCGTCTGCTGCGCCGGTTGAGCATCTTCGCGGGTGGCTTCACGCTCGCGGCGGCACAGCTCGTCGCCAGCGACGAGGACGGCAGCGACGCGCTCGATGAATGGGGCGTGCTCGAAAAGCTCGGCGGCTTGGTGGACCGGTCGATGGTCGTATCGGACGACCAGCCGGCACCGCGTTTCCGGCTGCTCGAAACGACCCGGCTGTACGCTTGGGAGCGCCTCGCCGCAGCCGGCGAGGACGCTCGCTTGCGCGAGCGGCACGCCCGCGCGATGGACCGCCTGCTGCATGTCGGGTGCGATGACGAGCGTCTCTGGCGCACCCCGCCCGCGGCCCTGCCTTCGCTGGTGGCCGAGGTCGACAACGCCCGCGCCGCCCTCGAGTGGGCCCAGACCTGCACCGACGGTGCGCTGGCCGTGAGTCTGGCCGCTGGCGCGAGCCATGTGTTCCTCACGGCCGCGCTGAATGCGGAGTACCTGCAACGGGTGTTGCCGCTGCGCTCGAGGGTCCACGCACAGCTCCCGCCGCAGAGCGTGGGCCTGTTCTGGGCTCGCATTGCACTGGCCTGTTCACGCAATGCGCACCCAGCCGGGCTCGATGCTGCGCTGCAGGCCGCCGAGGTGTACCGGGCCCTGGCCGAACCCGGGCGTCTGTACGACGCGCTGACCTGGGCTCTGGCGATCGGGGCGCGCCATGG
>JAABTC010000248.1 GCA_011390055.1 Burkholderiales bacterium
CGGCCGAGCGCTGGGCCTCGCGCCCGCCGGCCATGCGCGCCACGTGCGCACCGCCCTCGCGCAGGCGCAGGCTCTCGATCCAGCAGCCGCCGAGCACGAACAGCAGCACCAGCGCGCTGTTGGTCTCGAAGAAGAGCGTCGGGTAGCCGCGCGCGAACGGGAACATCAGCGTGTAGATCAGGGCCAGCACCGCGTTGACGGCCACCAGCAGCCCCACCACCACCAGCGCGAACAGCGCCATCAGGCGCAGCGTCGACTGCCGCGCCGTGCGCTCGTGCTGGCGAAAGCGCATCGGCCCGCGGCGGCGCTAGAGGTTCACCTTCACCGCGCTGCGTTCGGCCTCGTTCGTGGTGGCTTCCAGCATCGCGCCGGGCTTGAAGCTGAAGATGCCGGCGACGATGTTGGTCGGCACCTGCTGCGCGGTGTTGTTGTAGTCGAGCACGCTGTCGTTGAAGGCCTGGCGCGCGAAGGCGATGCGGTTCTCGGTGTGGCCGAGTTCCTCGCTCAGGTCGCGCAGCGTGGCGTCGGCCTTGAGTTCCGGGTAGGCCTCCACCACCACCGCCAGTTGCTTCAAGGCGCCCATCAGGGCGCCTTCGGCGCCGGCCAGTGCGCCGATGCGTGCGGCGTCCGCAGGCCGCGCGCGGGCCGCGTCGCTGGCGCTCTTGGCGCCGTTGCGCGCTTCGATCACCGCTTCGAGCGTGTCACGCTCGTGCTGGACGTACTTGCGTGCCACGTCGACCAGGTTCGGAATCAGGTCGTAGCGCCGCTTGAGCTGGACATCGATCTGCGCAAACGCATTCGCCAACTCGTTGCGGCTGCGCACCAACCGGTTGTAGGCGGCCAGCATCCACAGCGCCAGCGTGACGAGGACGACCCAGGTGACGATCTGCGTGGTGCTCATCGCGCTCCTCCGTGTGATGTGATCTTTGGGCGCGAATGTACACAGCCGGGCTTCTACAATCCAGCACGATGTCTGCCAACGACCCGACCCCCGACGAAGTTCGCGCCTTCATTGCCGCCGGCCTGGCCTGCGAGCATCTCGAGGTCGAGGGCGATGGCCGCCACTTCTTCGCCACCATCGTCGCGGCCGAGTTCGAGGGCCGTTCGCGGGTGGCCCGCCACCAGCAGGTGTACCAGGCCCTGGGCGATAGAATGCGCGAACAGATCCACGCGCTGTCGATGAAGACCTTGACCCCCGCCGAGTGGCAGGCTGCCAGCGCCGCCGGCAACACCGCCGCTCCTACCCACCACTGACCCTGCCCGCGGCGCAATGCTGCGGGTGGCGGCTGGCGGTGCGCGGTTCGAGCGCTCGTCCACCGGTCTCCCCAGCGTGCGTGCCCGGACCACCGGACGCAAAACATGGACAAGCTTCTGATCCAAGGGGGCCGCCGGCTGCAAGGCGAAGTGCCGATCGCCGGTGCGAAGAACGCCGCGCTGCCCGAGTTGACCGCCGCCTTGCTGACGGCCGAGCCGGTGACACTGTCGAACGTGCCGCGGCTGCAGGACGTGGCCACGATGCTCAAGCTGCTGCGCAACATGGGCGTGGTGGCCGATCGCGCCGCCGACGCGCCCGAGACCGTCCACCTGGACGCTTCGAACGTGAGCGCGCCCGAGGCGCCGTACGAGCTGGTCAAGACGATGCGCGCGTCGATCCTGGTGCTGGGCCCGCTGCTGGCGCGCTTCGGCCGCGCCAAGGTCTCGCTGCCGGGCGGTTGCGCCATCGGCTCGCGCCCGGTCGATCAGCACATCAAGGGCTTGCAGGCCATGGGCGCCGAGATTCACGTCGAGCACGGCTACATCGTCGCCAGCGCGAAGCGGCTGAAGAGCGCGCGCATCAGCACCGACATGGTCACCGTCACCGGCACCGAGAACCTGCTGATGGCCGCCACGCTGGCCCAGGGCGAGACCCTGCTCGAGAACGCGGCCCAGGAGCCCGAGGTCACCGACCTGGCCGAGCTGCTGATCTCGATGGGTGCCAAGATCGAAGGCCAGGGCACCAGCCACATCCGGATCCAGGGCGTCGACGCGCTGCATGCGCCGCGGCGCGATGGCATCACCGGCCACCGCATCATCCCCGACCGCATCGAGACCGGCACCTTCCTGTGCGCGGTGGCGGCGGCCGGCGGCGACGTGACGCTGCGCGGCACGCGCGCCGACCACCTCGATGCGCTGATCGAGAAGCTGCGCGAGGCGGGGGTGCAGATCGATGCCGGCGCCGACTGGATCCGCGTTCGCGCCGAGGGCCGGCCGAAGTCGGTGGGCTTTCGCACCAGCGAGTACCCGGCTTTCCCGACCGACATGCAGGCCCAGTTGATGACGGTGAACTGCATTGCCGAAGGCAGCGCGGTGATCAGCGAGACGATCTTCGAGAACCGCTTCATGCACGTCAACGAGCTGGTGCGACTGGGCGCCAGGATCGAAGTCGACGGCCACACCGCGGTGGTGCACGGCGTGCCGCAACTGTCGGGCGCCACCGTGATGGCCACCGACCTGCGCGCCTCGGCCAGCCTGGTGATTGCCGGCCTCGTCGCTGAGGGCCAGACCCAGGTCGAGCGCATCTACCACCTCGACCGCGGCTACGACCGCATGGAAGCCAAGCTGCGTGCGATCGGCGCCGACATCGAGCGGGTGTCATGAGCCGGCCCCCCCTCTCACTGCGTTCGCTGCCCCCCGCGGGGGCGTGGGCCTGCCTTGGGGCGGCCCGGCGCCAGGCCCCAGCATGATCACCCTCGCACTGTCCAAGGGCCGCATCCTCGACGACTGCCTGCCGCTGCTGAAGGCGGCCGGGATCGAGCTCGAGGAAGACCCCGAGACCTCGCGCAAGCTGATCTTCGCGACGACACGACCCGACGTTCGCGTGGTGCTGGTGCGCGCCAGCGACGTGCCGACCTATGTGCAATATGGCGGCGCCGATCTCGGCGTGGCGGGCAAGGACGTGCTGCTCGAGCACAGCGGCGGCGGCCTGTACCAGCCGCTCGACCTGAAGATCGCGCGCTGCCGCATGAGCGTGGCCACGCGCGCCGACTTCGACTACGCCAGCGCGGTCAAGCAGGGCTCGCGCATCCGCGTGGCCACCAAGTACACCGGCCTGGCGCGCCAGCACTTCGCCGACAAGGGGGTGCACGTCGACCTGATCAAGCTCTACGGCTCGATGGAGCTGGCACCGCTGACGGGGCTGGCCGATGCGATCGTCGACCTGGTGTCGTCGGGCAGCACGTTGCGGGCGAATGGCCTCGTGGAGGTCGAACGCATCGTCGAGATCTCGTCGCGCCTGATCGTCAACCAGGCCGCACTCAAGCTGCGCCGCGACGAGATCCGGCCGCTGATCGACGCGCTCGAGCGGGCGGTCGAATTCGCCGAAACACAGAGGGTTGCGCCATGAAGCTGCGCCGCCTCGACACCCGCGAGGCTGGCTTCGAAGCTGCGTTCGAGCGCTTGCGCCTGGCGTCGGCCGAGGCCGACCCGCAGATCGATGCGCGCGTGGCCGCGATCCTGGCCGACGTGCGCGCCCGGGGTGATGCCGCGGTGCTCGAGTACACCGCGCGCTTCGATGCGCTCGAGGTGGCGTCGGTCGCCGACCTC
>JAABTC010000249.1 GCA_011390055.1 Burkholderiales bacterium
GCATCAGCTTGCCGATGAGCTGGCGCTGGCGCCGCCGGCCCTCGTGCGATCGGGTGCGCTGGTATTCGCCGATCGCGTCGCGCAGGGCGTCGGGCATCTCGAGTGCCGCCAGCCGCGCTTCGGCCAGGCCGGCCAGCGCCTCGCCGAGTGCCTGCAGATCGTGGGCCTGCTTCTTCAGGACGGTCTTGCTCGGACGCTCTTCGTCGTCGCGGTCGGTGATGGGTACGAAACGGGTCATCGGTGGCAGGTGGGCAGCTCGTTATCATAGTTCGCATGACCCGACCCACAGGCTTTGCCTACACGCGCGAACAGTTCCAGCAGACCGTCGAGACGGCGCTGGCCACCGCCAAGCGGCTTGGCGCCACCGATGCCGGTGCGGAGGTCTCCGAAGGCGTGGGGTTGTCGGTGTCGGTGCGGCTCGGCGAGCTCGAGAACGTCGAGCGCAACCGTGACAAGTCGCTGGGCGTGACGGTCTACGTGGGGCAGCGCCGCGGCAACGCCAGCACCTCGGATTTTTCCGCAGCGGCCATCGAGCAGACGGTGCGCGCCGCGCACGACATCGCCCGCTTCACCGCGGAAGACCCGGCCGCCGGCCTGCCCGATGAGTCGGACATGGCCGCGGCGGGCGACGCGGCACGCGATCTCGACCTGTTCCACCCCTGGGCCGTCGATGCCGAGGCCGCCGCGGTGCTGGCCTTGCGCTGCGAGGCTGCGGCGCTGGCGACCGATGCGCGCGTGAGCAACTCCGAAGGCGCTGCGGTCAGCGCGCAGCAGTCGCACTTCTTCATGGGCAACAGCCGCGGCTTCCGGGGCGGCTATGCCAGTTCGCGGCACTCGATCTCGGTCGCGCCGATCGCCGTCACGCCGCGCGCCAAGGGCCGGCGCAGCGAGCCGGACATGCAGCGCGACCATTGGTACAGCTCGATGCGCGATGCGCGCGAACTCGCGCAACCCGAGGCCGTGGGCCGCTACGCCGCCGAGCGCGCGCTGTCGCGCCTGGCCTCGCGCAAGATCGCCACGTGCGAGGTACCGGTGCTGTTCGAGTCGAGCCTGGCGGCCGGCCTCTTGGGCAGCTACGTCGCGGCCACCTCGGGCGGCTCGCTCTACCGCAAAGCGAGCTTTCTCGAAGGCTGCCTGGGCCAGGAGGTGCTTGCGCCGCATCTCGACGTGCGCGAGCAGCCGCACGAGCGCAAGGGCAAGGGCAGCGCGCCGTTCGACGATGAGGGCGTCGCGACACGGCCCCGCAACGTCGTCGAAGCCGGCATCGTCCAGGGCTACTTCCTGTCGAGCTACTCGGCACGCAAGCTCGGGATGAAGACCACCGGACATGCCGGCGGCTCGCACAACCTGACACTGACGAGCCGCAACACCCAGCCGGGCGATGACCTGGATGCGATGTTGCGCAAGCTCGGCCGCGGCTTGTTCATCACCGAACTCATCGGGCAGGGCGTCAACGGCGTCACCGGCGACTACTCGCGCGGCGCAGCCGGCTTCTGGGTCGAGCGCGGCCGCATCGTGCACCCGGTGCACGAGGTCACGATCGCCGGCAACCTGCGGGACATGTTCCGCGGCATCGTCGCCCTCGGTGCCGACACGTACACCTATGGCAGCAAGACCGTCGGTTCCTTGCTGATCGAGCGCATGAAAGTCGCTGGCGCCTGACGCCGCGGCGCCTGCGGCATGGGAAAACCCCGTCCGCCTCGGCGTACCCGCTGCCTAGAATCCGCGCGGGTTCTTCTCGCCTCAGCCTTTCCTTCAGGAGCTTTACATGGAACGTCGTCTGTTCGTTGGGGGTGCCGGCCTGGCTGGCGTGCTCGCCGCTGGCGTGGCCCCTGCAGTTCACGCCCAGGCCGCCATTCGCTGGCGCCTCACCTCGGGTTTTCCGAAGTCGTTGGACACCATCTATGGCGCGGCCGAGACCTTCTCGCGCAAGGTGAAGGAGATGACGGGCGGCAAATTCGAAATCTCCGTGCATGCTGCCGCTGAACTGGTGCCGATGCCGGGTCTCGTCGATGCGGTGCAGAGCGGCACGGTCGAGATGGGCCACACCGCGCCTTATTACTATTTCGGCAAGAACGA
The DNA here is from genome assembly GCA_011390055.1 of Burkholderiales bacterium. Classification (GTDB taxonomy): domain Bacteria; phylum Pseudomonadota; class Gammaproteobacteria; order Burkholderiales; family Burkholderiaceae_C; genus CADEEN01. Next base: position 2,080 of record JAABTC010000249.1, read on the forward strand.
CGCCTTCGCGCTCGGCTGCGCCATTCCCTTCGGCCTGAACAGTCGGCAGATGACCGCCTGGCAGTACGACGGCAACGGCCTGAAGCTGATGCGTGAGTTCTATTCGAACTACGGTTTCACCAGCTTTCCGATGGGCAACACCGGCGCGCAGATGGGCGGCTGGTACCGCAAGGAAATCAAGACCGTTGCCGACATGAAGGGCCTGAAGTTCCGCGTCGGCGGGTTCGCCGGCAAAGTCACCGGGCGTCTGGGTACCGTGTCGCAGAACATTCCCGGTGGCGAGATCTACCAGGCGCTCGAGAAGGGCACGATCGATGCGGCCGAATGGGTCGGCCCCTACGACGACCTGAAGCTCGGCTTCAACAAGGTGGCGCCGATCTACCACTACCCCGGTTGGTGGGAGGGTGGTCCGCAGCTCGACCTGTTCGTGAACCAGAAGGCCTTCGACACGCTCAGTGCGGAGAACAAGGCCATCATCGAAAGCGCCGCGGCTTATGCGCACACCGAGATGCAGGCCAAGTACGACGCCCGCAACCCTGGCGCGTTGAAGCAACTGGTGGCCAACAAGACGCGCCTGATGCCGTTCCCGAAGCCTGTGCTCGATGCCGCCTTCAAGGAGGCGATGGCGCTCTATTCGGAGCTCAGCGGCTCCAATCCGGCGTTCAAGAAGATCTACGACGACTATTCCAACTTCCGGCGCGAATCCAACCTGTGGTTCCGCTTCACCGAAGCGCGCTTCGACAGCTACATGCAGAGCGTCAAGCTCTGAGGCACAGCGCCCGCAGCGGCAGCGCGCAGCAAAAGGCCCCGCACTGCGGGGCCTTTTTACTGGCTGGCGCTCGCGCCGCGGCTCAGGGCTTCTTGGCTGCGCCCGCTGCATCCTTCTTCATCGACTCTTCCAGCGCTTTCATCGGGTCGTCGTCGGCAAGCGGCGCATCGTCGGCGCCCGACGCTGCGCTGTCGGGCTCCGATGCGCTGCCTTCGGCTGCCGATGCAGCTTCCTCGACAGGCACCGGGTCGGGCAGGCCCATCGTCTCGAGCGCCTTGTCGGCGTCGATGGTTTCGCCTTTGACGATGCCGCCGCTGACGAGTTGCGGGTTGATGATGATGGCCGCGACCATGATCACTTGAAGGACGATGAAAGCGATCGAGCCCTTGTAGATCTGCGCGGTCGTCACCGCCGGGATCGTCTGGCCGGTGATGCGGTCCTTGTAGTCCTTCTTCGCCGCAACGCTGCGCAGATAGAACAGCGCGAAGCCGAACGGCGGCGTCAGGAACGAGGTCTGCAGGTTCATCGCCAGGATCACGCCGAACCAGATCAGGTCGATGCCCATCTTGTCGGCCACCGGCGCGAGGATCGGTACGACGATGAAGGCGATCTCGAAGAAGTCGATGAACATGCCGAGCACGAAGACCAGCAGGTTGACGACCAGCAGGAAGCCCATCTGCCCACCCGGCAGCTTGTCGAAAAGATGCTCGACCCAGATGTG
>JAABTC010000250.1 GCA_011390055.1 Burkholderiales bacterium
GGGATGAACTGGTCGTCCTGCAGGGCTTTCACCACGCTCGGGTCGATCGAGGTGATCTCGCCGACCTGCCCGACATCGTGCTCGACCTCGGGGTCGTTCTTGTCGAGCAGTTTCAACTTGTGAGCGCGGATCAAGCCGCCGTCGCGCCCGGTGAGGCCGACCGCCTTGCCGCCGACGGCATTGATCAGGCCGACGATGTCCTGTTGCACCTGGCCGGCCAGCACCCATTCGACGACCTCCATCGTCTCTTCGTCGGTCACGCGCATGCCTTGCACGAAGGTGCCTTTCTTGCCCAGCCGGGTCAAGGCCTCGTCGATCTGCGGGCCGCCGCCGTGCACCACGATCGGGTTCATGCCGACCAGCTTCAACAGCACCACGTCTTCGGCGAAGTCCTGCTGCAGGGCCGGGTCGGTCATCGCATTGCCGCCGTACTTGATGACCAGGGTCTTGCCGTGGAACTTCTGGATGTACGGCAGGGCCTGGGCCAGGATCTCGGCCTTCTCGCGCGGCGAGACATGGGTGACATCGGTCGTGGAGGCGGGGGTCATCGGATGCTCGGAAGGGCCAGGGTCGGAAATTGTAGGCAGCGCAGCCCCGACCCCATGCAACTAATCGACGCCGAAGCACTCCTTCAAGCACGTCTTCTCTGCAGCCGCTATCCTCGCCCACCATGTTCCGGCCCTCGCGCTCCGTCACCACCTGGCTGCTCTGGCTCGCCATCGCATTGCTGCCGGTGCGCGCGTGGGCAGCCGCCGCGATGCCGGCGGACATGGGCAGCATGAGCGCGGCTGCATTGGCCGCCGCACATCAGGACGCCGGCGAGGCCGAGCACGCACCCCCTGCGCCCCCTTGCCACGGTGGCGGCGATCCCGCCGACGACGCGGCGGCACCGCAGGCCTGCAGCCTGTGCGGCGTGTGCCATGCGGCGTTTGCCCTGCTGCCGAGTGTCGACGCCGCGGTGCAGACTGCGGCGCCCGAGCGGCCGATGGGCGCCTTCGTGTCGGCGGTCGAAACGGCCGCGCTGGCGGGGCTCGAACGCCCCCCTCGACCGCTCCTCGCCTGAACGGCCCGCGGCCGGGCGTGCGCCTGCGCACCCCTGCTGCGGGCCCTGCGATGTCCGCTGCTGCAGTTTGTCTGCACGCATCCGAACACTTTCACGCGAGAACCCCATGCTCTTCGATCGACAGCACAGCCTCGCCCTCGGTGCGCTGCTGCTGGCCCTGGGCAGCGCCCAGGCCCAGAACCCGGCCCGCGCTGCCCGCCCGGACCCGCTGAACGCGCAGGCCGCCGTGCCTGCGCTGGCGTACAGCTCTTCGTTGGCCACTTACCGCCGCCACGCCGAGGCCGAGCCGATCGGCTGGCGTGAAGCCAACGACAACGTGGCGCGCATCGGCGGCTGGCGTGCCTATGCGCGCGAGTCGGCCGCTGCTTCAGCCACGCCTGCCGCGTCTGCCTCGACGCCCGCGCCTGCGAACGCCGGCGGCGCCACCCCCGGCGTGCGCAAGCCATGAAGACCGCGAACCGTACCGGGCTCGCGCTCGCGACCCTGTTGGCCCTGGGCGGCTGCGCGTCGTTCAGCCCCGACGGCGGCTTCGCGCCCGTCGAGCAGGCGACCCAAACCCATCTGGGCAAGGATCTTCGCTGGGCCCGCTCGGCGGCCGACCAGGAAGCCATCGACCAGCGAGTGGCCACCCTGCTGGCGCAGCCGCTGGCGGCCGACGGCGCGGTGCAGCTGGCCTTGCTGAACAACCGCGGTCTGCAGGCCAGCTTCCAGGAACTGGGCATCGGCCAGGCCGAACTGGTGCAGGCCGGTCGACTCCCGAACCCAGGGCTCTCGCTCGGCCGCAGCACCCGCGGCGACGAGATCGAGATCGAGCGCGGCCTGCACATCAACCTGGCGCGGCTGCTGCTGTTGCCGCTGAGCCGGCCGATGGAGGCCCGGCGTTTCGAGCAAACGCAGGCCCGGGTGGCAGGCAGCGTGCTCTCGCTGGCGGCTGACACGCGCAAGGCTTACATCCAGGCGGTAGCCGCGGAGGAGAGCGTGCGCTACACCCGGCAGGTGATGCAGGCCGCCGAAGCCAGCGCCGAGCTGGCTCGGCGCATGGCGCAAGTGGGCAACTTCAGCAAGCTGCAGCGCGCGCGTGAGCAGGGCTTCTATGCCGAAGCGGCACTCGGCCTCGCGCGTGCCGAACAGGCCCAGCGTGCGACGCGCGAGCGGCTGACCCGGTTGCTCGGCCTGTGGGGTGCGCAGACGGCGTTCACGCTGCCGCCCCGCCTGCCCGACCTGCCCAACCAGGCGCGCGATCTGCCCGACGTCGAACGCACCGCGCTGGCGCAGCGCCTGGACGTGCAAGGCGCGAAGCTGGCGGCCGAGCAGACCGCCAGCAACCTCGGTCTGACCCAACGCACGCGCTTCGTCAACGTGCTCGAGCTCGGTCTCATGCGCAACAGCTCGAACGAGGGGCCGACCCAGCGCGGCTGGGAAGTGGGGTTCGAACTGCCGCTGTTCGACTGGAGCGGCGCCCGCGTGGCGCGTGCCGAAGCGGTCTACATGCAGACGCTGCACCGTGCCGCCGAGACCGCGATCAACGCCCGCTCCGAGGTGCGCGAGGCCTACGGCACCTACCGCTCGGCCTACGACATCGCGCGCCACCACCGCGACGAACTGGTGCCCTTGCGCCAGCAGATCGCCGAAGAGAACGTGCTGCGCTACAACGGCATGCTGATCGGGGTGTTCGACCTGCTGGCCGATGCCCGTTCGCAGATCGCCAGCGTCAACGCGTCGATCGAAGCCCTGCGCGACTTCTGGCTGGCGCAGGCCGACCTCGACATGGCCCTGGTCGGCAAGCCCGGCCTGGCCGCTCTGGCCGCCCCTGCAGCCGCCGCCGAAGCCGGCGGCGCGGGCCACTGAACATGAAGGATTCTTCGATGCTTTCCCGACGCAAGATGCTCGGCAGCGCGGGCGCCATTTCGGCTGCCGTCGCGGCCGCCTCCGTCAGCAAGGTGGCGCTGGCTGCCCTGCCCGAACCCGTGATCCAGGCCAAGCCCGACACCATGCCGCCGCTGGTGCCCGACACCGGGCGGCCCTACAACCCGGTGGTCACGCTCAACGGCTGGACCCTGCCCTGGCGCATGAACCAGGGCGTCAAGGAATTCCACCTGGTGGCCGAGCCCGTGGTGCGCGAGATGACACCCGGATTCAAGGCCCACCTGTGGGGCTACAACGGCCAGAGCCCGGGGCCGACCATCGAGGTGGTGGAGGGCGACCGCGTGCGCATCTTCGTCACCAACAAGCTGGGCGAGCTGACCAGCATCCACTGGCACGGCCAGCGCCTGCCCAACGGCATGGACGGCGTGACGGGCCTCAACCAGCCCGGCATCCCGCCGGGCAAGACCTACGTCTACGAGTTCGTCGCGCGCCGGCCCGGCACCTTCATGTACCACCCGCATGCCGACGAGATGGTGCAGATGGCGATGGGGATGATGGGCTTTTGGATCACGCATCCGAAGCAAAAGAATCCGCTGATCGACGAGGTCGACCGTGACTTCTGCTTCCTGCTGAATGC
>JAABTC010000251.1 GCA_011390055.1 Burkholderiales bacterium
GATGGTCGGGCCCGCCGACCAAGCCGCACTTTGCAAGATCGCATCCGCGCACCCTGCGATTGAACGCCGCGCAAGCCCTGTGTTTCACCCCTGGGGCTGGTGGCGCGGCCACTCTACGATGGTCGCGCCGCGTGGTTTTCCGGAGCAGGCGCCCCATCGCGGCGTGCTAGCCTTTCGGGCCGCTGCGGCGACCCACGGAGACGAGCTTGAACGCACCCGCCCCAGACTATGACAAGCAACCCTGGGCCGCTCACTATGGTGACAAGTTCCCGCGCGACCTGCCGGCGCTGCGCCATGCGCACCTGCCGGCGTTGCTGGCCGATACCGCCAAGCGCTTTGCCAAGCAGGTGGCCTTTACGACCTGCCTGCCCAATGGCATGAACGGCTCGCTCACCTACGCGCAGGTCGACGCCCATGCCGACACATTCGCCGTCTACCTGCGCCAGGTGCTGGGCCTGCAGCCCGGTGCGCGGGTGGCGCTGCAGTCGCCGAACTGCCTGGCCTACCCGGTGGTGGTGTTCGGCATCCTCAAGGCCGGTTGCGTGCTGGTCAATACCAACCCGCTGTACACGCCGGCCGAGATGGAGCACCAGTTCCGCGACTCCGGCGCTCAAGCCCTGGTGATCGTCGACATGTTTGCCGACAAGCTGGCCGGCATGCTCGAGCGCACGCAACTCAAGAAAGTTGTCGTCGTCGAGGTTTCGCAATTTTTCTCACCGGTGCCGCGCGCCGTGGTCCGGGGCGTGATGCGCTGGTGGAACAAGACGCTGCCGCCGATTGGCGTTGCGCACGTGCGCCTGCCCCAAGTCCTCGCCGAAGGTGCCAAAGCGCAGCAACGCGAGCGGATCGATGTCGCGAGCTACACGCAGGGCCTGGGCCCGGACTCGCTGGCCGTGCTGCAGTACACCGGCGGCACCACCGGTGTCAGCAAGGGCGCGATGCTCAGCCATGGCAACTTGCTGCACAACATGAACCAGGCGTTTGCAATGGGACGCAGCCACCTCGAGGACGGCAAGGAAGTCATCCTGACCGCCCTGCCCCTGTATCACATCTTCGCCTTCACCTTCAACCTGTTGTGTTTCCACGCCGCCGGAGCGCGCAACGTGCTGGTGCCCAGCCCACGGCCGATCCAGAACCTGCAGCGGGCCTTCGACAACTATCCCGTGACCTGGGTCAGCGGCGTCAACACGCTCTTCAATGCACTGATGAACGAGGAATGGTTCACCGCCATCCCGCCGCGCCACCTGAAGGCTGCGGTGGCCGGAGGTACGGCGCTGCAGCATGCCGTGGCCCAACGCTGGCAGCGGATCACGGGCACACGCATCGCCGAGGGTTTCGGGCTGACGGAGTCTTCGCCCGTGGTGGCCTTCAACCCGCTGCACGGCAAGATGAAGCCGGGATCGATCGGGCTGCCGGTGCCGGGCACCGAGGTGCGGCTGGTCGATGACGCGGGCCACCCGGTGGCCATAGGCACGCGGGGCGAACTCATCGTGCGCGGGCCGCAGGTGATGCAGGGCTACTGGCAGCGCCCCGACGAAACCGCGGCGACGATCAAGGACGGTTGGCTTTACACCGGCGACGTGGCCGAGATGGATGCCGAAGGCTACTTCCGCATCGTCGACCGCAAGAAGGACATGGTCCTGGTTTCAGGCTTCAACGTCTATCCGAACGAAATCGAAGACGTCATCGCGCGCATGGACGAGGTGCTCGAAGTGGCCGTGATCGGCGTGCCCGACAGCGCCACCGGCGAGGCCGTCCGCGCTTATGTGGTGGCGCAAGGTGAAGGATTGAACCAGGAGCGCGTGCGCGACCACTGCCGCAAGGTCCTGACCGATTACAAGATTCCCAAGGTGGTCGAGTTCCGCAAGGAGCTGCCCAAGACCCCGGTTGGCAAGATCCTGCGCAAGGATCTGAAGGCCGAGTTCAAGTCCCGATCGGCCGCCTGAGCGCGCGCCCCACCCTAGCGGAGCCAACGACCATGCTGACGGATACCGAAACCAAGTTGCTGGGCATCTTGATGATGGTCATCATGCTGGGCATGGGCGCGTCCCTGACCTTCAAGGACTTCCGCATCGCCTTCAAGAAACCGCAGGGCATCCTGGTCGGGTTGCTGTGCCAGTACGGCATCATGCCCTTCCTGGGCTACGCGCTGGCCCTGGTGCTGGGCCTGCCGCCCGCATTGGCGATCGGCCTGATCCTGATGGGCTGCATGCCCGGGGGCACCACTTCCAACATCTTCACCTACTTCAGCAAGGGCGTGCTGGCGCTGTCGATCATGATGACGATCTGCTCGACGCTGGTCGCCGTGGCGATGGTCCCGATACTGCTCGAGTTCTATTCCAACCTCAGCGGCGCGCCCACCGAGTACAAGGTGCCCGCAGGCAACGTCGCCCAGGTGCTGGTGGTCTTGATCGTGCCCACGCTGATCGGTCTGTTCCTGCGCAAGTGGAACCCCAATGTCGGCGCCACCATCGAGCTGGTCGGCGGGGCGCTGGGCATCTTCGTCATCCTGTTCCTGCTGGTCACCTGGGTGCCGCGCAACCACCAGCTGCTGGCCACGACGCCGTGGCCGGTGTATGCCGCGGCGATCGGTATCGGCCTGGTCGGCATGGCCCTGGGCTACGCGCTCAGCCTCTTGCTCAAGCAGGACCCGCGGCGCTCGCGCACGATTGCACTCGAGACCGGCATCCAGAACGGCCCGCTGGGCGTCCTGATCGTCGTGTTGACCTTCAAGGATGATTTACAGCAGCAGGTGCTGCTGATCCCGGTGCTGTACTCGCTGTTCATCGTCCTGACGTCGACCGCCGTGACCCTGTGGTTCCGCGGCATCACCACACGCGAGGACCTCGCGCGCGACCGTGCCAAGGTCATCACTGGCGCAGCGGCCGCCTAGGTTGCCGCGGCGCGAGCGCCTGGCGCAGGTCGCCCTGGCCGGTACGTCGTGTGCGGCAGGCCTGTCGCGATCGGGAAGGAACACAGCGCCCGACGGACTTGAACCCGTCTCTGGAGGTGGCTGAAATGTGTTGGACCTGGACCGCCCAGCAGCCGCCTGCCGCGCTTGACCTCTTGCCGCACAGGCCGATCGCACTCGGCCGCCCGTGTAAGCCCATGCACCCAACTGCCTGGCAAACCGCCCCGCTGCTGGCCCTGCTGCTCGGCATCGGCGCTCTGCCCTGCACCGCCGCCGTCAACAAATGCACCGATGCGCGCGGCAGGGTGACCTACCAGGACGAGCCGTGTCCCGCGACGCCGCAGTCGAAGAAGGTCGATACCTCGAACCCGGTGGACACACGCCCGAGCAAGCCCGCGACGGCGCCGCGGCGCACGATCACGCAGTCCCTGCCTGACGGAAGCGACGTCGTTGCTTCTGAACGCCCTTGCGATGGCCGCGCTGCCGCGCCGCGCCTGCCGGGCATCGAGCGACGCCGTGCTCAGAAGACCCCCTGCGACCAGGAAGGAACCCCATGCCCTTGCAACTCTTCTTCCACCCCTTCTCCTCCTACTGCCAGAAGGCCCTGATCGCGTTCTACGAGAACGCGACGCCGTTCG
>JAABTC010000252.1 GCA_011390055.1 Burkholderiales bacterium
GTCCCATTCCCACGTGCCCAGGTGCGCCACGCCCTGGGTATCGACCATGAGCTGTTCGCTGTGCCGAAGGCGGAGCTCGGCGCGCTTGAACGCCGTGGTGGCGGCGGCGATGCAGAGATAGCCGGTGATGGCGTCGCCCTCGCGCAGCGGCGAAACCGTGTAGGTTGCCCACGCCCGCACGCCGCTTGCACCTTGCTCGCCGGAGTCAAAGGTGGCGGCCTCTCCACTGGCGAGGACCTGCGCCGAAAAGGCGGCGAGGTGCCCGCGCGTCTCGCCAGCGAAGAGGCCGGCGGCCGACGCGCCCACCGTGGCTGCTTCGCCCCAGCGCGTGCGGCCTGCGGCATTGACGTAGACGATGCGGCCGTCGGCGCCGGCGGCGTAGACCAGGTGCGGACTCGAGTCGAGCGCCCACCTGAGCGCGGCGATCCTGGAGGCGGAACTCATGGCAAAGGACAGGACGAGGGACAGAAGGAAACCACGAGAAACATGATGTCACAGCAATCGGCACGCGGCGTGTGCTTGGCGGGGGCTGTGCAGGATCCCGTTGCTACGGTGTGACCGGCTGCTTCTGGGTCGCGAAGGTCAAGGGATGAGTGACTCTTGTGGCCCCACCAGGGCACGGTTCGGCGCAGACGCCGCCTCACACCTCGATCATCGCGCCGTGCTCCGGCACGGTGACGTGCCAACCCAGTTCGTCCTGGATCCGCAGGCGCAGTGCGTCGGCGGCCGCTGCTTCGCCGTGCACGACGAAGCAGCGTTCGGGCGGCGAGGCGAAGCCGCGCAGCCAGGCCATCAGGCCGTTGGCATCGGCATGGCCCGAGAAGCCCTCGAGGTGGCTGACCTCGGCCTTGACCGCAACGTATTCGCCGTGGATCTTGACCTCGCGCGCGCCGCCGACCAGGCTCGCGCCGCGCGTGCCGCCGACCTGGAACCCGGGGAAGACGATGTGGTGACGCGGGTTCGGCGCCATCGCCTTCAGGTGGTGCAGCACGCGCCCGCCGGTGGCCATGCCGCTGGCCGAGACGATCACCTTGGGCCAGCGCGAGCGCGTCAGCCGTGCCGACTCGGCGGCCTTGCCGACGAAGGTCACGCCGTCGTCCAGCGTGGCCGCTTCGCGCGCGGGGATGCGCAGCGCGCGGCGGTGCCGCTGGTACAGCGCGGTGGCGGCGGTGGCCATGGGGCTGTCGAGGAAGACCGGCAGGTCGGTCGGAATTTCACCGGCTGCGCGCAGGCGCTGCAGCACCAGCAGCAGGGCCTGGGCGCGGCCGACCGCGAACGAGGGCAGCAGCACGCTGCCGCCGCGGCGCACCGTCGCGCGGATGATGTCGCCCAGGCGAGATTGCACGTGCTCGGGCGGGTGCAGGCGGTTGCCGTAGGTCGATTCGACCAGCAGCACGTCGGCGTGGTCCAGGCGCTTGGGCGGCGGCATCAGCAGGTCGTCGTCGCGGCCCAGGTCGCCTGAAAAGACCAGGCTGCGGCCGCCGCTTTGCAGCGTCACCGCCATCGCCCCGAGCAGGTGCCCGGCGGTCGACAAGCCGATGCGCACGTCGCCCACGCGCACGTTGCGCCCTTCGGCCAGCGGCACGATGCGCGCCAGCGCGCGCTTGGCGTCGGCCGTGCCGTACAGCGGCCGCGCCGGGTGGTGGCGTGTCCAGCCGCCGCGGTTGGCGCGACGCGCGTCTTCCTCCTGCAGGTGGGCGCTGTCAAGCAAGAGCACTTCGGCCAGGTCGCGCGTGGCCGGCGAGGCGTAGACGGGCCCCTTGAAACCCTGGGCCACCAGCACCGGCAGCCAGCCGCTGTGGTCGAGGTGGGCATGGCTGAGCACGACCGCGTCGATCTTCGCGGCGTCGAACGGCAGCGGCGCCCAGTTGCGCTCGCGCAGGGTCTTGTAGCCCTGGAACAGCCCGCAGTCGAGCAGCAGGCACACGCCGCCGATCTCGATGCGGTGGCGCGATCCGGTGACGGTGTCGGCGGCGCCGAGGAAGTGGATCTTCATGAGAAGGCTCGTTGCCGCGTCGAAGCGGCGCTCCAGGCGCACTGTGGCCGCCGTTGGCAAGCCCTGGCTTGACGCACGTCAAGCCGCACCCACCGCCCCCCGCGCAGACTGCGGTCGATGCCTGCCGTCGCCATGCCCACGCTCGTCCTGCCCGCGCCGCCGGCGCTGCCCGACGCTGCACGCTACACACGCTGGTTCGTCGACCCGGCGGGCCGGCGTCGCGGCGAGTCGGGTTTGCGCCTGTCGGGGCTGCACTGCGCCGCCTGCGCCGGCATCATCGAAGCCGCGCTGGTGGCGGTCGAGGGTGTCGAGGAGGCGCGGGTGCACGCTGCCAGCGAGCGCGCGTGGGTGCGCTGGGACCCGTCGCGCACCACGCCCGAGGCGTTGGTGGCCGCGGTGCGCCGCGCCGGCTACGACGCAGCGCCCGACCGTGCGGCGCCCGCCCGCGCGCTGCGCCGTGCCGAGGGCCGCACCGCGCTGTGGCGGCTCTTCGTGGCGGGCTTTTGCGCGATGCAGGTGATGATGCTGGCCACACCGGGCTACGTCACCGCGCCAGGCGAGATCGCGCCCGACCTGCAGCGCCTGCTCGACTGGGGTGGCTGGCTGATGACCTTGCCGGTGTTGCTGTTCTCGGCCGCGCCCTTTTTCTCCGGCGCCTGGCGCGCGCTTCGCCAGCGCCGCATCGGCATGGACCTGCCGGTCGCGCTCGGCATCGCGGTGACCTTCGTCGCCAGCAGTGGCGCAGCCTTCGATCCGGCGGGTCCCTTCGGGCACGAGGTGTATTTCGACTCGTTGACCATGTTCGTGGCCTTCCTGCTTGCGGGCCGCTGGTTCGAGATGCGCTTGCGCCACCGCGCCGCCGAGTCGCTCGAAGCGGGCAACGGCGCGCTGCCCGAGACCGCGTTGCGGCTGCGCTCGGACGGCAGCACGGAGTCCGTCGCCATCGAGCAACTGGCGGTGGGCGACGTGCTGCGCGTGCCGGTGGGCGAAGCCTTCTCGGCCGACGGTGTGCTGGTCGAAGGGCAGACGCGGGTCGACGAGGCGCTGCTCAGCGGCGAGTCGCGGCCGCTGGCCAAGGCGCCCGGCGCGGCGGTTGTCGGCGGCAGCGTCAACCTCGGCGCGCCGGTGCTGATGCGTGTGGAGCGCTGCGGTGACGACACCCGCCACGAAGCGATCGTCGCGCTGATGCGCGAGGCGGCCACCCAGCGACCTGCCGCGGCGGGTTGGGCCGACCGTTGGGCCGCGCCGTTCCTGTGGGCGGTGCTGCTGCTGGCAGGCGGCGCGGCCGCGGTGTGGAGCTTCATCGACCCCTCGCGCGCGGTGTGGGTGGCGGTGTCGGTGTTGATCGTCACCTGCCCGTGTGCGCTGTCGCTCGCCACGCCCTCGGCCCTGCTCGCCGCGGCGCAGGGCCTGGCGCGGCAGGGCGTGCTGCTGCGGCGCATCGATGCGCTGGAACGGCTGGCCGGCATGGACCGATTGTTCCTCGACAAGACCGGCACGCTCACGAACGCCAAACCGGAATTTGCCCGTGTCGAACGCCTCGGCGACGGCGG
>JAABTC010000253.1 GCA_011390055.1 Burkholderiales bacterium
GACGCACCTGACGATGGAGCTGATGAAGGACGCTGCCAAGGTGTTCGCGGTGCACATCCCGTACCGCGGTGTCGCGCCGGCCTTCAACGACCTGCTCGGCGGCCAGACGCAGGCGATGTTCCCGGGCCTGGCCGCGGCGCTGCCGCACATCCGCTCGGGCCGCGTGCGCGCGCTGGCGGTCACCGGGCAGGCGCGCCATCCGTTGCTGAAAGACGTGCCGACGATGATCGAGGCCGGCTTCAAGGGCTTCGATGCGTTGCAGTGGTACGGCGTGGTGGGCCCGGCAGGCCTGCCGGCGCCGGTGCTGAAGACGCTGAACGACACGCTCAATAGCGTGCTCGCGGCACCCGACCTGCGCGACAAGCTGGCGGCCGAGGCCGTCGACCCGACGCCGATGTCGCCCGAGGCCTTCGGCCGCTTCATCCGCGAAGACATCGCGCGCTGGACCCTGCTGGCGCGTGAACGCAAGATCGATCTCGACAGTTAAGCCCTGACGGCCGGCCGCGGGGCCGGCTCCCACCCTCCACCTCGAAAGCAGTTTCATGCGTCGCAAACCTTTCCTCGTTTCTCTCGTCGCCTCGGCTGCCGGCCTGGTCTGGTCCGTCGGCGCGTCCGCACAGGCCCAGGACTATCCGAACCGTCCCATCCGTGTCGTGGTGCCGTTCTCGGCCGGCGGCGCGGTCGACGGGCCGATGCGCGCCATCGCGCAGGAACTCGGCAAGCGCCTGAAGCAGCAGGTCATCATCGACAACAAGCCCGGCGCCGGGGCCACCATTGGCAGCGAACTCGTGGCCAAGGCGCCGCCCGACGGCTACACGCTGCTGCTGGCCTCGCAGACCAACGCGATCAGCGCCACGCTCTACAGCAAGCTGAGCTTCAACCCGATCGACGACTTCACGCCGATCTCGCTGCTCGGCCGCGAACCGGGTGTGTTGGTGGTGCATCCCTCGGTGCCGGTGAAGAGCGTGGCCGAGGTGGTGGCGCTGGCCAAGGCCAAGCCGACCGAGCTGAACTACTCGTCTTCGGGCAACGGCAGCGGGCAGCACCTTTTCATGGCGATGTTCGCCTCGATGTCCAACATCAAGATGACGCACGTGCCGTACAAGGGCAGCGGTCAGGCCACCACCGATCTGCTGGCCGGCACCGTGCAGCTGGCGGTGCCCGGCACGCAGGCGATGTTGAAGCACATCAAGGACGGCAAGCTGCGGCCGCTGGCCACCACCGGCGTCACGCGCTCGCCGCTGCTGCCCGACGTGCCGACGCTCGCCGAGTCGGGGCTGGCCGGCTATTCGGCTTACGTGTGGATGGGCCTTCTGGCGCCCAAGGGCACACCGCAGCCGATCGTCGACCGCCTGCACCGCGAACTCAAGGCGACGCTGGCAACGCCCGAGGTCAAGGCCTTCTTCACCGACGCGGGCATTGAAATCGTCGGCTCGACGCCGGCCGAGTTCGACACTTACTTCCGCGAAGAGCGCGACCGCTGGGCCCGCATCGTGAAAGAAACTGGCGCAAAAATTGATTGATCGATTGACAACAAGGACGTAAAGAGATGACTGCAGTCACCGGCCAGGAACACTGGACCACCAAGAAAACCGCCGACGGCGACGTGAAGCTTTTCCTGTGGGAAAAGTTTGTCGGCTCGCCCGAGCAACAGCAGGGCAAGCCCGCCGTGCTGTTCGTGCACGGCTCCTCGATGGCCTCGCAGCCGACCTTCGACCTGAGCGTGCCGGGCCGGCCCGACTCGTCGGTGATGGACTGGTTCGCCGAGCGCGGCTTCGTCTGCTGGTGCGTCGACATGGAGGGCTATGGCCGCAGCAGCAAGGCGCGCGACATCTACTGCGACATCGCCAACGGCGCCGACGACTTGAAGGCCGCGACCGACCACATCGCGGCCACCCGCGGCGTGACGAGCTTCCTGACCTACGGCATCTCGTCGGGCGCGCTGCGCGCGGCGCTGTTCGCCCAGCGCCACCCCGAGCGCGTGTCGCGCCTGGCCCTGGACGCCTTCGTCTGGACCGGCGAGGGTGCACCGACGCTTCAGCAGCGGCGCAAGAAGCTGCCCGAATTCATCGCCAACAAGCGCCGCCCGATCGACCGCGCCTTCGTGCGCTCGATCTTCTCGCGCGACCATCCCGACTGCGCCGACGCCGCCACCGTCGAAGCCTTCGCCGACGCGATCCTGGCGCTCGACGATTCAATGCCCAACGGCACCTACATCGACATGTGCTCAAAGCTGCCGGTCGTCGACCCCGCGCAGATCACGGTGCCCACGCTGCTGCTGCGCGGCCAGTTCGACGGCATCGCCGGCATGGACGACCTGATCGAGTTCTTCAAGCGGCTGCCTTCACCCGACAAGCAGTTCACGGTGATGAACGGCATCTCGCACGCCAGCTTCCAGCAGAAGAACTACAAGATGGTCTACCAGATCCTGCATGCGTACTTCACGCAGCCGGCGCCGGTGTACACCGACAGCGGTCAACACTGACAAGCACTCGCGTTCAATCGCACAAAGTCCCGTTCGGGCTGAGCCTGTCGAAGCCCCTCCTTCGACAAGCTCAGGATGATCGGAATGCAAGCTCAGGCCGCTCAACGTGGCCGGGCCAACAAGCGCGACACGACCGGCACCGTCAGCATCGTGCTGGCCACCGCCATCAGCAGCAGCGCCGTGAACGTCGCGCTGGTGATGAGGGCCTTGTCGAGCAGCACGTTGGCGAAGACGATCATGATCAAGGCCTTGGTCTGCAGCAGCCAGCCGATCAGTCGCGCTTCGCCGTCCTGCCAGCCGAGCACGTGCGCGGCCATGCGGGTGCCGAGCAGTTTGCCCCACACGGCGGCGGCCAGCAGCGCCGCGGCGGCCAGCAGCACCGCCCAACCGCCCATTGACCAGTTGGTGCGCAAGCCGGTGCTCAGGAAGAACACCGGCATCAATACGAGCAACACATTGCGGCGCAGGCCGTCGAGCTGGTCCTGGTCGAGCCAGCGCGCGTCCATCACCGCACCGGCCAGAAAGGCGCCGACCATGAAGTGCAGGCCGCACCAGTCGGCGCCCAGGGCGCACACGCCGAGCCAGACCAGGCCCACGTGCCAGCGGTCCAGCGGCGGCAGCCGCAGCATGCCGCGGCGCAGCGCGATGCTGGCCAACGCGAAGGCGAGCAGGAAACCCGCCTGGCGCCCGACCCGCTCCCAGTCCAGCAGGATCAGCGCCAGCACGCCCCAGATCGCGACGTCGTCCAGGCTGGCATAGCGCAGCACGCGCTGGCCGAGCGGCGTGCGGAACTGTTCGAGCTTCTCCAGAAGCAGGATCAGGATCGGCAGCGCCGTCACCGCGCAGGCCATGCCGATGCCAACGACGAATTGCCAGGGCAGGGCGTTCGGTCCGATCCAGCCGGGGCCCCAGGCGAGCAGCGCCGCCGCCACTGCGCTACCCGTCAGCAGCGGCATGCCCAGGGCCAGCGCCGCGGTGATGCTGCTCTCGC
>JAABTC010000025.1 GCA_011390055.1 Burkholderiales bacterium
AGCTGCCTTCCTGCATGTTGCCGTCGCAGATGCCCAGCCAGACCACCAGCGCGTGCAGCGCCTTGGCGTACTCCACCGCTTCGGCCGACGAGCGCATGTCGGGTTCGGTGACGATCTCGAGCAGCGGCGTGCCGGCCCGGTTGAGGTCGATGCCGGTCTGACCCTGGTAATCCTCGTGCAGGCTCTTGCCCGCGTCTTCCTCGAGGTGGGCGCGCGTCAGGTGGACGGTCTTTTTTTCCGTTCGCCCTGAGCCTGTCGAAGGGCCGACCTCGATCTGTAGGCTGCCGCCCTGCACCACCGGCGTCTCGTACTGGCTGATCTGGTAGCCCTTGGGCAGGTCGGGGTAGAAGTAGTTCTTGCGAGCGAAGATCGACAGCGGTGCCACCTTCGCGCCCACGGCCAGGCCGAACCGGATCGCCCGTTCGACCGCGCCGCGGTTCATCACCGGCAAGGTGCCGGGCAGCGCCAGGTCGACCGCGCAGGCCTGCGTGTTCGGCGCGGCGCCGAAGGCGGTGCTGGCACCGCTGAAGATCTTGCTGGCGGTGGACAGCTGGGCGTGCGTTTCCAGGCCGATCACCACCTCGTAGCCACGGATCAGCGGCGGGGCGGCGCTCATCGGCTCGCCCCCGGACGTCGTTGATGGAAATCGGTGGCCTGCTGGAAGGCGTGCGCCGCGTGCAGCAGGCCGCCTTCGGCGAAGTAGTCGCCGATCAGCTGCAGACCGACCGGCATGCCCGCACCTTCGGCCGAACGGGCGAAGCCCGCCGGAATGCTCATGCCGGGCAGCCCGGCCAGGCTCGCGGGCAGCGTGAAGATGTCGGCCAGGTAGGCCGCCACCGGGTCGTCGCCCTGGGCCCCCAGCGGCCAGGCCACCGTGGGTGCGACCGGCCCGGCGATCACGTCGCACTGCGCGAAGCACTGCTGAAAGTCGTCGGCGATCATGCGACGCAGGCGCTGCGCCTGCAGGTAGTAGGCGTCGTAGTAGCCGTGGCTCAGCACGTAGGTGCCGATCATGATGCGGCGCTTGACCTCGGCACCGAAGCCTTCGGCGCGGGTCTTCGCATACATGTCGGCCAGGTCGGCGTATTGCGCCGCGCGGTGGCCGAACTTCACGCCGTCGAAGCGCGACAGGTTCGAGCTGGCTTCGGCCGGCGCGATGATGTAGTACACCGGGATCGACAGTTCGGTGCGCGGCAGGCTCACGTCGACGAGCGTAGCGCCCAGCTTTTCCAGCTGCGCCAGCGCTTCGGACAAGGCTTGGTGCACGTCGCTCGACAACGCGGCCGGGAAGAACTCGCGCGGCAGGCCGACGCGAAGACCTTCGAGCGGCCGGCCAGTGCTGGCGCCCGCGCGCGGCGTGCGCATCTGGCCCGCGTAGTCTTGGGCCGGCCGGTCGGCGCTGGTCGCATCACGGGGGTCGAAGCCGCTCATCGCCGAGAGCAGCAAGGCGCAATCCTCGGCCGAGCGGGCCAACGGGCCGGCCTGGTCGAGGCTCGAAGCGAACGCCACCATGCCCCAGCGCGAGCACACGCCGTAGGTCGGCTTGATGCCGGTCACGCCCGAGAAGCTCGCGGGTTGGCGAATCGACCCGCCCGTGTCGGTGCCGGTCGCGGCCGGCAGCAGGCGCGCCGCCACCGCAGCGGCCGAGCCGCCCGACGAGCCTCCCGGAACCCGCGTGACGTCCCACGGGTTCTTCACCGACCCGAAGGCCGAGTTCTCGTTGGCCGAGCCCATCGCGAACTCGTCGCAATTGAGCTTGCCCAGGCTGACCATGCCGGCGCCCGGCGCAGCGCCCGGCTCGCCGGCGCCCAGCCGCGCGACCACGGTGGCGTCGAACGGGCTGGCATAGCCGGCCAGCATCTTCGAGCCGGCCGTGGTCGGCATGCCGGCGGTGACGAAGATGTCCTTGTGCGCCACCGGCACACCGGCCAGCGGGCCGAGCACCTCACCCCGATCGCGCCGCGCGTCGATCGCCTGGGCCTGGGCCCGGGCGGCGTCACCCGCCACGTGCAGGAAGGCACCCAGGCCGCGTGCGGCCTCGATCCGCGCCAGCAGGTGGTCCACCGCCTCGCGGCTGGACACCTTGCGTGCGGCCAGCGCGCAGCCCAGTTCGGCGGCGCCCCAGTCGTGCAGGTCGTGCGTTGCGCCCATCATTCGACCACCCGCGGCACGAGAAAGAGGCCGTCTTCGACCACCGGCGCGCTGGCCTGGTTGCGCTGCCGCGCGTCGGGTGCATCGGTCTCGGTGACGATGTCCTCGCGCAAGCGCAACGCGACGGCCTGCACCGCCGACAGGGGTGTGTACAGCGGCTCGACACCGCGCGTGTCGACCGCGCTCATCTGCTCGACGATGCGAAAGAAGCCGTTGAGCTGGCCCAACATCGCGGCCTGCTCGTCGTCCTTCAATTCAAGCCGCGCCAAATGGGCGATGCGCTTCACGTCGTCTCGGCTCAGGGGCATGGCACAGCGCTGGAAGAGGGGTCAAAAAAGCCGCCGCAACGTTGCTTTTCGACGGCTTCGACGCAGGGGAGTCAGGTATTATCGCCGCCCATCAAGACCCTCCAGCGCCCCACGGCGCGGGGGGTTTTCTTGCAAGAGCGGTCGCACCTGTCACCAAACGCATTCGGCTCCTTCGCACTTCCCCTCGCACCCATCACCATGTTCGGATCCCTGCGCCGCTACTTCTCCACCGACCTCGCCATCGACCTCGGCACCGCCAACACCCTGATCTACGTGCGCGGCAAGGGCATCGTGCTCGACGAGCCGTCGGTGGTGGCGATCCGGCACGAGGGCGGGCCCAACGGCAAGAAGACGATCCAGGCCGTCGGCGCCGAGGCCAAGGCGATGCTCGGCAAGGTGCCCGGCAACATCGAAGCCATCCGGCCGATGAAGGACGGCGTGATCGCCGACTTCACCGTCACCGAGCAGATGTTGAAGCAGTTCATCAAGATGGTCCACCCACGCTCGATGATGAAACCGAGCCCGCGCATCATCGTCTGCGTGCCCTGCGGCTCGACCCAGGTCGAGCGCCGTGCGATCCGGGAATCGGCGCTCGGCGCCGGCGCCAGCGAGGTGTTCCTGATCGAAGAGCCGATGGCCGCGGCGATCGGCGCCGGCCTGCCGGTCAGCGAGGCCAGCGGCTCGATGGTGGTCGACGTCGGCGGTGGAACCACCGAGGTCGGCGTGATCTCGCTCGGCGGCATGGTCTACAAGGGCTCGGTGCGCGTCGGCGGCGACAAGTTCGACGAAGCCATCATCAACTACATCCGCCGCAACTACGGCATGCTGATCGGCGAGCCGACGGCCGAAGCCATCAAGAAGAGCATCGGCTCGGCTTTCCCGGGCTCCGAAGTCAAGGAGATGGAAGTCAAGGGCCGCAACCTCTCCGAAGGCGTGCCGCGCAGCTTCACGATCAGCAGCAACGAGATCCTCGAAGCCCTGACCGACCCGCTGAACCAGATCGTCTCCAGCGTGAAGAACGCGCTCGAGCAGACCCCGCCCGAGCTCGGCGCCGACATTGCCGAGCGCGGCATGATGCTCACCGGCGGCGGTGCGCTGCTGCGCGATCTCGACCGCCTGCTGGCCGAAGAAACCGGCCTGCCGGTGCTGGTGGCCGAAGACCCACTCACCTGCGTCGTGCGCGGTTGCGGCATGGCCCTGGAGCGCATGGAGCGGCTCGGGTCGATCTTCACGTCGGAGTGACGGCGCCGCGGCCCACCGCGCATGCTCGGCACCCTCGACCGCACCCCGCCACCCTTCTTTCGCCAGGGCTACTCGGCCCTGACGAAGGTGGTCTTTTTTTCGGCGCTTTCGGTGTTCCTGATGGTGGCCGACACCCGCGTGGCCCTGGTGGCCAACCTGCGCCCCGCCATCGCGACCGCGCTGGCCCCCGTTCAACGCGGCCTGCTGGTGCCGGTGGAACTGGTCACCGGCGGCAGTGACTACTTGGCCGGCCTGCGCGCGGCCTTGCAGAGCGAAGACGCGGCGCGCCGGCAGCTGGCGCTGCAGGCCGACCGGGTGGCCCTGGCCGAACGCCTGGCCGTCGAGAACGGCCGGCTGCGCGGCCTGCTCGAGCTGCAACCGGCGCTGGCGGTGCGCAGCCAGGCCGCCGAGGTGCTCTACGAAGCGGCCGACCCGTACTCGCGCAAGCTCTTCATCAACCGTGGCGCGGCCCAGAACATCGGCCTCGGTGCGCCGGTGGTCAACGAAGCCGGCGTGCTGGGACAGGTGACGCGGCTGTACCCGCTGTCAGCCGAAGTGACGCTGCTGACCGACAAGGACGCCGCGATCCCGGTCATCAACACGCGCACGCAGCAGCGCGGCGCGGCCTACGGCGGCCTCGAGAAGGGCAGCGCGATGGAGCTGCGCTTCGTGGCAGCGAACGCCGACGTCAAGGTCGGTGACCTTCTGCACACCGCGGGCGTGGACGGCGTGTACCCGGCCGGCCTGGCCGTTGCCAAGGTTGCGCAAGTCGAGCGCCAGGCCGAAGGCGGCTTCGCGCGCGTGCTGCTGGTGCCGGCCGCCCAAGCCGACGGCGTGCGGCATGTGCTGGTGCTCGAGCCGCTCTCCGCGCAGCTTCCGCCGAAGCCGGCGCCGCAGCCCGAGTTGCCCGCCAAGGCCGTCAAGCAGGGCAGCAAACGCCCAGGGACGGCGCCATGATCATGCAGACTCCGACTCCGAGGACCGCGCCATGATCATGCCGCGGGGCTCCGACCAGCTGCTGCTGCCGGTCAACCCACTTTTCATCGGCCTGTCGCTGCTGTTGGCGTTGGCGTTCAACCTGCTGCCGCTGGGGCGCAACCCGGCGCTGCCCGACCTGCTGGCACTGACGCTGGCCTTCTGGGCGGTGCACCAGCCACGACGCGTGGGCATCGGCATCTCGTTCATGTTCGGCCTGTTGATGGACGTGCACCAGGGTGCGCTGCTCGGCCAGCATGCGCTGTCGTACACCCTGCTGGCCTTCGGTGCGCTGGCGATGTCGCGCCGCCTGAACTGGTTCACGCTGCTTCAGCAGGCGCTGCAGGTGCTGCCCTTGTTCGCCGCGATGCACACGGTGGCGCTGCTGGTGCGGCTGGCCGCCGGCGACCTGTTCCCCGGCTGGAGCCTGTTCATCGCGCCGCTGATCGAGGCCGCGTTGTGGCCCTTCATCACGCTCGTGCTGCTGGCGCCGCAGCGGCGCGCGCCCGATCCCGACGAAAATAGGCCGCTGTGATGCCCCGGCCGCGCACGTGACCGAACTCAAGAACGTCGAACGCGAACTCGACCACTTCCGTGGCCGTCTGCTCGCCGCGGCCTTCTTCGTGCTGATCGGCTTCGGCCTGCTCGGGGCCCGGCTGGCCTACCTTCAGATCTACAAGCACGAAGACCTGGCGACGCAGGCCGAGGCCAACCGCATCGCGGTGCTGCCGGTGGTGCCCAACCGCGGCTTGATCATCGACCGCAACGGCGTGGTGCTGGCCACCAACTACTCGGCCTACACGCTCGAGATCACGCCCTCGCGCCTGATGCAGCCGCTCGAGGCCACCCTCGATGCGCTGGCCGAACTGGTCGAGATCACGCCGCGCGACCGGCGCCGCTTCAAGCGCCTGCAGGACGACGGCAAGAGCTTCGAGTCGCTGCCGATCCGCACCAAGCTGACAGACGAGGAAGTCGCGCGCTTCGTGGCCCAGCGTTTCCGCTTCGCCGGCGTCGACGTGCGCGCGCGCCTTTTCCGCCAGTACCCGTTGGGCGAGGTGGGCGCACACATGCTGGGCTACATCGGCCGCATCAACCAGGCCGAGAAGAAGGCCATGGAAGACTGGGACGAAGAGCTGCAGGGCAACTACCGCGGCACCGAGTACATCGGCAAGCTCGGCATCGAGCAGGCCTACGAAAAGGAGCTGCACGGCATCACCGGTTTCGAAGAGGTCGAAACCAGCGCCGGCGGCCGCGCCGTGCGGCGGCTGTCGAACCAGCCGTCGACGCCGGGCAACACGCTGACGCTGTCGATCGACATCAAGCTGCAGGCCCTGGTGGAGCAGATGTTCGGCGAGCGCCGCGGCGCCCTGGTGGCCCTGGACCCGCGTACCGGCGAAGTGCTGGCCTTCGTTTCCAAACCTACTTTCGACCCCAACCTCTTCGTCGACGGCATCGACGTCGACAACTGGCGCGATCTCAACGAGAGCCTGGACAAGCCGCTGCTGAACCGCGCCCTGCGGGGCACGTACCCGCCGGGCTCCACCTTCAAGCCTTTCATGGCGATGGCCGCCCTCACCAGCGGCAAACGCGCGGCGTCCACCGTCATCCACGACGGCGGCAGTTTCCAGTTCGGCAACCACACGTTCCGCAGCCACGGCGACCACGGCCTCGGCGCGGTGGACATGCACCGCTCGATCGTCAAGTCGAGCAACGTCTACTACTACTCGCTGGCCAACGAGATGGGCGTGGACCTGATGCACGAGCATCTCTCGCCTTTCCTGTTCGGTACCAAGACCGGCATCGACGTCGAGGGCGAGGTCACCGGTCTGCTGCCCTCGACCGCCTGGAAGCGGCGCTATTACAAGAAGGCCGAACAGCAGAAGTGGTACGCCGGCGAGACGATCTCGCTGGGCATCGGCCAGGGCTACAACAACTTCACGACGCTGCAGCTGGCCAGCGCCACCGCCACGCTGGTGTCGGGCGGGCAACGCTACGCACCGCGCCTGGCGCGCGAGGTGGAAGACGTGGTCACGCGGCAGAAGAAGCGCATTGCCGGGGTGGCGCTGCCGCCACTGGCCTTCAACCCGGAGCACGTGGCGCTGATCAACCGCGCGCTCTACGCGGTGACGCAGGAAGGCACCTCCGTACGCTCCTATGTCGGCGCGCCGTACAAGAGCGGCGGCAAGACCGGCACCGCACAGGCCGTCGGCATCAAGGCCAACGAGAAGTACAACGCGGCGCGCATGGACGAGTACCAGCGCGACCATTCGCTCTACATGGCCTTCGCGCCGGTCGAAGCCCCGACCATCGCCCTGGCCGTGGTGGTCGAGAACGCCGGCTTCGGCTCCGAAGCTGCCGCGCCGATCAGCCGCCGCGTGTTCGACTACTGGCTCTCGGGCCTGTGGCCGAGCGACGAGGACATGGCGGCCACGCAAGTCGGCAAGTCGGGCGCGCCGATTGGCAAGCAGCGCCTGGCCGCCGACGTGTTCCTGCCCGGCATGGCGGCGAGTTCGGTGGCCGCCGCCGCAGCCGCCGCTGCCGCGCCGGCGCTGCCGGCGAGCCAGGCGCTGGCATCGAGCCAGCAATCGAGCCCGTTAACGAGCCCGCCGGCGGGCCGGCGCTGAGGCCCGCATGAGCGGCGCGATCTTCGAACAACCTACGCTGTGGCAGCGCTGGAAGCCGGTGCTGTTCGGCTTCGACGCCACGCTGTCGGTGGCGATCGGGCTGCTGGCGGCCTTCGGCCTGCTGACGATGTACTCGGCCGGCTTCGACCACGGCACCCGCTTCGTCGACCACGGTCGCAACATGCTGATCGCGCTCGGCCTGCTGTTCCTGGTGTCGCAGATTCCGCCGCACCGGTTGATGACCTTGGCCGTGCCCGTGTACGCCGTGGGCGTGGCGCTGTTGATCGCCACCGCGATGTTCGGCATCAGCAAGAAGGGCGCCACGCGCTGGCTGAACGTCGGCATGGTGATCCAGCCTAGCGAGCTGCTGAAGCTCGCCACGCCGCTGATGCTGGCCTGGTGGTTCCAGAAATGCGAAGGCCGCATGTCGGCCGCCGCCTGGGCCGTCGCGGTGGGGTTGCTGCTGGTGCCGGTGGGGCTGGTCGTCAAGCAACCCGACCTCGGCACCGCGATCCTGATCTTCTCGGCCGGGGTCTACGTGATCTTTTTTGCCGGCCTGTCGTGGCGGCTGATCGTGCCGGTGCTGCTGCTGGCCGGCGTCGGCATCACGGCCCTGGTCGTGTCCGGGCCGACGATCTGCCAGCCGGGCATCGACTGGCCGCTGCTGAAGGAGTACCAGCAGCACCGCGTGTGCACCCTGCTCGACCCCGGCAAGGACCCGCTCGGCAAGGGCTTCCACATCATCCAGGGCATGATCGCGATCGGCTCGGGCGGCCTCACCGGCAAGGGCTTCATGCAGGGCACGCAGACACACCTGGAGTTCATCCCCGAGCGCACCACCGACTTCATCTTCGCGGCCTTCGCCGAGGAGTTCGGCCTGGCCGGCACGATCGGGCTGGTGGTTGCGTTCACTTTCCTGATCTTTCGCGGGCTGATGATCGCGGCTGAAGCGCCGACGCTGTTCTCGCGCCTGCTGGCCGGCGCCATCACGCTCAGCTTCTTCACCTACGCCTTCGTCAACATGGGCATGGTCAGCGGCATCCTGCCCGTGGTGGGCGTGCCGCTGCCCTTCATCAGCTACGGCGGCACCGCGATGGTCACGCTGGGCGTGGCCTTGGGCATGCTGATGTCGATCGCCAAGAGCCGGCGTCTGATGCAGTCCTGAGCCGGCTCAAGGGGCGGCGCGCAGCGGCAGCCTGACCGTGACGCAGGTGCCTGCGGGTTCGCGGCCCGGTGGGGGGGTGTCGACAACCACGCTGCCGCCGTGCCGTTGGGCGATCTCGCGCACGATGGCCAGCCCGAGGCCCGAGCCGCCCTCGACTTCGTTGTCGACGGCGCGGTAGAACGGCTGGAACACCAGCTCGCGCTCGGCCTCGGCGATGCCGGGGCCGTTGTCTTCGACCTGCAGCACGGCCTGTGCACCTTGCGTGCACAGGCGCAAGGTCACCGTACCGCCACGCGGCGTGTACTGCAGTGCGTTGTCGACCAGGTTGCGGATCAGCTCGCGCACCAGCACCGGCTGGCCGCGCAAGCGGGGCGCCGCGTCCGATTTGGCTTCCGGGCCTTCGTAGCCCAGGTCGACCCCGGCCTCGAGCGCCCGGGGCACGAAGTCGCGCACGGTTTCGGTGGCCAGCGCGGCCAGGTTGAAGACCGTCTCGCGCAGCGCCTGTTCGCGGTCTTCGGCCCGCGCCATCGACAGCAGCTGGTTCACCAGGTGGGCGGCACGCTGCGACGAGCGCGCGATCTGGTGCAGCGAACGTTTGGCGGCCCGGGCGTCACCGCCGGCGTCGACCTCCCGTTCGGCCAGTTCGGCCTGCGTGCGCAGGCCTGCCAACGGCGTCTTCAGCTGGTGCGCCGCGTCGGCCAGGAAGTGCTTCTGCGCCGCGATCGAGCGGTCCAGCCGTGCCAGCAGGTCGTTGATGGCCCCCACCAGCGGGCTCACCTCTTCCGGCGCCAGGCGTTCATCGATCGGCGACAGGTCGTCGCTGGCGCGCTGGCGGATGCGCAGCTGCAGCGCGTTCAGCGGGCGAAAACCGCGCAGCAGCGCGAACCACACCAACAAAACCGCCAGCGGCAGGATCGCGAACTGGCTCAACAGCACGCCGCGCGCAATCTCGGTCGCCAGCTGCGAACGCTTCTCGAGCGTCTCGGCCACCTGCACCAGCGGCGGCATGGCGCCGGAGCCGACCGTCTTCGACGGCGGCAGCCACAGGTAGGCCACGCGCACCGCCTGGCCCAGGACCTCGTCGTCCCGAAAGCGCAGCTCGCCGGGGGCGGCGGGCGCTTCGTCCGGTACCGGCAACTGCCGGTCGCCGGCCACCCACTCGCCGCGCACGCCCAGCACCTGGAAAAAGACCGCGTCGGACGGGTCGCCGCGCAGGATCGCGGCCGACGCCTCGCTCAGGCTCACCTGCACCGGCACGCCCTGCGGCGCGCTGTGCGCCGGCGACACCGTCACGCGGCGCGACAGCGTGCGCGCCAGCTCGCCCAGCTCGCGGTCGAACGGCCGGTTGGCGATGCCCTGCGCCACCAGCCAGATGGCCACCACCGACACCGGCCACAGCAACAGCAGCGGCACCAGCATCCAGTCGAGGATGTCGCCGAAGAGCGAGCGGGGTTCGCGCGGGATGTTCATGGGCGCGGCGAGGATAGCGGCCAGCGTCGCGCCGGGCCCGCCGTGTCAGCCGGCGATTTTCTCGAGACAGTACCCGAGCCCGCGCACGGTCGCGATGCGGATCGGGCCCTGCTCGATCTTCTTGCGCAGGCGGTGCACATAGACCTCGATCGCGTTGTTGCTGACCTCCTCGCCCCACTCGCACAGGCGCTCGACGAGCTGCTCCTTGCTGACCAGGCGCCCGGCGCGCTGCAGCAGCACTTCCAGCAGCGAAATCTCGCGCGCGGACAGATCCACCAGCTGTTCGTGGATGTAGCAGACGCGCCCGCTGGCATCGAAGCTGAGCGGCCCGTGCTTGAGCAGGGCGCCGGCCGTGCCCAGGCCGCGCCGCGTGAGCGCGCGGGCCCGCGCCTCGAGCTCCTGCAGCGAAAACGGCTTGGCCATGTAGTCGTCGGCCCCGAGGTCCAGCCCTTTCACGCGCTGCTCGACGCTGTCGGCCGCGGTGAGGATCAGCACCGGCACCGTCGAGCCCCGCGCCCGCAGGCGGCGCAGCACTTCCAGGCCGTGCAGCCGTGGCAGCCCCAGGTCGAGGATCACCAGGTCGAACTGGTGCGACGACAGCGCGGCATCCGCCTCGCTGCCGCTGGCGACGTGGTCGGCGGCGAAACCCGCCGCCCGAAGCGACCGAAGCAGGCCGTCGGCCAGCACCTGGTCGTCTTCTGCAATCAACACGCGCATGCCCGTCTCCCCAGTTTTCAGAAATGTTAGAGAAGCACCCTGCCGGCCCTTGACGCCATCACGGGACTGTACGAATATCCAGTCCCCGCTCATTTGCCCAGCCACCGGAGATCCGCATGGACGCCCCCGTCAAAGCCCTCAACACCGAAAAAGCCAAGGCCCTGCAGGCGGCGTTGCAGCAGATCGAGAAGCAGTTCGGCAAGGGCTCGATCATGCGGCTCGGCGAGGGCGAAGTCATCGAGGACATCCAGGTGGTTTCCACCGGCTCGCTCGGCCTGGACATCGCCCTGGGCGTCGGCGGCCTGCCGCGCGGCCGGGTGATCGAGATCTACGGCCCTGAATCCAGCGGCAAGACCACGCTCACGCTGCAGGTCATCGCCGAGATGCAGAAGGTGGCCGGCACCTGCGCCTTCATCGATGCCGAACACGCCCTGGACATCCAGTACGCGCAGAAGCTCGGCGTCAACCTCCAGGAGCTGCTGATCTCCCAGCCCGACACCGGCGAGCAGGCCCTCGAGATCGTCGATGCGCTGGTGCGCTCCGGCTCGATCGACCTGATCGTCGTCGACTCGGTGGCCGCGCTCACGCCCAAGGCCGAGCTCGAAGGCGAAATGGGCGATTCGCTGCCCGGCCTGCAGGCCCGCCTGATGAGCCAGGCCCTGCGCAAGCTCACCGCCACGATCAAGAAGACCAACACCATGGTCATCTTCATCAACCAGATCCGCATGAAGATCGGCGTGATGTTCGGCAACCCTGAAACCACCACCGGCGGCAACGCGCTGAAGTTCTATGCCTCGGTGCGGCTGGACATCCGCCGCACCGGCAGTATCAAGAAGGCCGAAGAAGTGATCGGCAGCGAAACCAAGGTCAAGGTGGTCAAGAACAAGGTCGCGCCACCCTTCAAGACCGCCGAGTTCGACATCCTCTACGGCGAAGGCATCAGCCGCGAGGGCGAGATCATCGACATGGGCGTCGAGGCGCGCATCGTCGAGAAGAGCGGCGCCTGGTACGCCTACAACGGCGAGAAGATCGGCCAGGGCAAGGACAACGCCCGCGAGTTCTTGCGCGAAAACCCCGAGATCGCGTTCGAAGTCGAGAACAAGGTGCGCGAGTCCATGGGCATCCCGCTGCTGCCCGCACCTGAAGGCACCTGAGCTTGCGACGGCACACGGGGCCAGCATGGCACGCGCGGTTGCACCGAGCTTGAAGGTCCGCGCGCTGCAGTGGCTGGCGCAACGCGAACACAGCAGGCTCGAGCTGCGCCGCAAGCTGCTGCGCCACGCCCGGCTGCTCGACGCGGCGCGTGAAGCCCGTGAAGATGCCGGTGTCGACCCCGCACCGGAGGTCGAAGAACGCAGTGCCGCCACCGTGCGGGCCGAGGCGGCGGCCGAGGTCGAGGCCGTGCTCGACGGGTTGGAGGCCGAGCGGCATCTCAGCGATGCACGCTTCGTCGAGTCGCGCGTCAACGCCCGGGTGGCGCGCTACGGCAACCGCCGCATCCAGCAGGAGTTGCAGCAGCACGGCACCGCGCTCGACGAAGCCGGCCGCGCCCAGCTGAAATCGAGCGAGATGCTGCGCGCGCGAACGCTCTGGCAGCGCCGGTTCGGCCACGCCCCCACCACGCAAGGTGACGCCGCGGCGCGTGCCAAGCAGATGCGCTTCCTGGCCGGACGCGGGTTTTCGGCCGACGTGATCCGACAGGTCTTGCGCGGCACACCCGAAGACGACGAAGCAGCGGCCTGAGCCCGCTTGAATCGCT
>JAABTC010000254.1 GCA_011390055.1 Burkholderiales bacterium
CTGGCGCGTTATGGCGGCGAGGAATTCGCCCTCTTGCTGCCCGGAGTGCACCAGGACGAAGCCATGCGCCGCGCCGAGAAGATCCGCGTCGGCATGCAGGAACACATCGGCGAAACCACCATCAGCATCGGCGTCGCGGGTTTCGTGCCGACCATGCAGGGTGATTCGATGAACCTGCTGCGTCGCGCGGACGCCGCGCTCTACCGCGCCAAGCGAGCGGGCCGCAACCGGGTGGAAATGGACGCCGATCCGCCGGCCTGATCAGCCGGCGAGCAGGTAACCCGTCAAGCGCGGTGGCGCGGCATCACGCAGCGCCAGCACGGCGGTGTGCTCGCGCGATGGCGACAGCCGGAAGAATAACCAGCGCGCGGCATCGCCCGCGTCCGCCGGCAGCTCCAGCAGCACGGGTGTGTCGGCCTGCACGTCGAAGCGCCAGCGCGGCGTGTAGCGGAAGATGCCGGTGCCGGTTGCCTTGCAGCTCGCTTCCTTGGCGGTCCACAGGCGCAGGAATGCCTGGCGCGCCGATTCGGGATCCATCAATTGCAATGCGTCCGCTTCCTGCGTGCTGAACCAGCGCCGCGAAAGCCGATCGACCGGCGGCGCGCGATCGAGCCGTTCCAGGTCCACGCCGACACGGCCCTGCCGGCACAGCGCGACCAGCGTGCCGCCGTGGGTATCGCTGAGATTGAAATCCGGCGCTCCGGGGTGGCGCAGGAACGGGCGGCCTTTCTCTTCACGGCCAAACACGAGTTCGCCCGGGGCCACGCCGACATGGGCGGCGAGCACGCTGCGCAACAGGCGATCCACGCGTTGCCGGCGCGGCTCGGGGAGGTGGTTCGCGCCCGGCGATGGTTGTTCGGGGCACCAGTGCAGGCGCAGTTCGTCGGCCGCCAGCGGCGACGCCTCGGCCGCGCGCAGCAGCGGCCAGGGCAGGGCGATCAGGGCGGCGGTTCGCTGCCGGGATTGCCGGGATTGGATTGCGCGGCGGCCTTGCGGGCTTCGGCCTGCTCACGCAGGCGGCGCATTTCCTCGGGGCTGATGATCTGCGTGTCGTTGCGCGCGCCGCTGGAGATGCGGGTGGACACCCAGCCCAGCATCCAGGCGATGAAGCCGACCAGCGACGCCAGCACCAGCACCACCACCAGCCAGCCGGAGGCCTTGGAGGCGGCGAGCAACAGGGCCATGGCGATAAACAGATATAACCAGTGCATGGGGCGACCCTCGGTAACGTGGGACCAGTTTAGCCCAGCCTCACAGCAGCGGCGATAGCAGGCGGGCCGAAGCCTCGCCCAGCTCCCGCCAGAAGCCCGAGTTCCGCTGCCCATGCACTTCGCGGCCGTGCGACAGGTCTTCGGCCAGTACCGATTCCAGGGCTGTCGCCACCCCGGTGTCTTCGAACAGGACGCACAATTCGAAATTCAGGCGGAAGCTGCGGTTGTCGAAATTCGAACTGCCCAGCACGCTGATGTCCGAGTCCACCAGCAGCGCCTTGGTGTGCAGCATGCGCGGATATTCGAAGACGCGCACACCCGCCCCGATCAATTCGTCGAAGTAGGACCGCGCCGCGGCCGACACAAGCGCCGAATCGCTCCGACGCGGAACCAGCAGGCGCACGTCCACGCCACGCAGGGCGGCCGAGGTCAGCGCCAGGCGCGCGGCTTCGCCGGGCACGAAATACGGCGTCACCAGCCAGATCCTCTTTTGCGCGCGGTGCAGCGCGCCCAGCATCACCCGGTGGATGGTTTCCCAGGGCGAATCGGGGCCGGCCGGCAACACCTGCGCGCGGATCGGGCCGTTCGGCATTTGTGGCCACAAGTCGGCGTCCTGCGCCGCGCGACCCGTCGTGTAGACCCAGTCTTCGGCAAACGCCAGCTGCAACCAGCGCACCGCCTGGCCGTCCATGCGCAGGTGCAGGTCGTGGAAGGCGTCCTCGCGCAGCGCTTCGTTCTCGGTATCGGTGATGTTGATGCCGCCGGTGAAACCGATGCTGCCGTCGATCACCACGATCTTGCGATGCGTGCGCAGGTTCAGGCGCGGATGCCATAAGCGGCGCAGGCGGAAGCGATGGAAGAACGCCACTTCGCCGCCGGCTTCGCGCAAGGGCGCGAGGAATTCGCGCGACAATTTCGCCGAGCCCAGGGCGTCCACCAGCAGGCGGATCTTCACGCCCTCGCGCGCCTTGGCCACCAGGGCATCGCGGATGCGCGTGCCGGTGATGTCCGGCTCGAAGATGTAGTACTCCAGATGCACGTGGTAACGCGCCGATTCGATCGCGTCCACCAGCGCATTGAACTTGGCGGCGCCGCCGACCAGCAACTTCACCCGCTCGCAGCTACTGGGCAGGAAACCGCTGGCGGCCTCGGCAAGCCGCATCAACGGACTGGCTTCATGGGCTTGCTGCGCGCCGAGCCGGAGCTCGCCCATGCGCGCCCGCGCCTGGCTGCGCTTGATGCGATTGCGCCGGATGCGGGTTGGGCCGAGCCAGTGGTAGACGACCAGCCCGGCCACCGGCAGCAAGGCCAGCGACAGGATCCAGCTCAGCGTCGCCACCGGCTCGCGTTTCTGCATCACGATCCAGCCGGCCAGCCACAGCACATAGGCGGCCCAGGCCAGGCCGATCCAGAACGACAGGTGCGGCTGCAGGGCGGTCCACAGTTCGGTCATTGCCGCAGTCTACCCAGTGCGGCCGCGCTTGGCCGACACGCATGGATGACAAACCGAAACGGCGGCCGAAGCCGCCGTTCCGTCATTCGATGCCCGATGCGATTAGCGGCGTCGAATCAGTCCGAGCAGGAACAGGAGTACCACCGCGCCGATCACCGCGTTGATGATCGCCCCGGCAATGCCGCCGCCGAGCGAAACACCCAGCCGACCGAGCAACCAGGTGCCGACGAAGGCGCCAATGATGCCGATGATGATGTTGCCGAGCAGGCCGAAGCCGTATCCCTTTACGATCAATCCAGCCAGCCAACCGGCGATTGCGCCGATCAACAGGATGGTCAGCAAGCTTTCCATTGCCATGTCCAGTTCCCCGTGATTACGCCCAAGCGGACGCAGGCCATAACTACGCGCCCAAAGCCCGGCTCGCAAGAGGGGCCCGTTCAGGCTTCAGCGGCGGTTTGGATTCAGGCTGGCAGCGAGTCGTGTTCCAGGTGGTAGCGCGTGGCCGTTTCTACCTCATGGCGCGAACCCAGGAACACCGGCACGCGCTGGTGCAGCCCGGTCGGGACCACGTCCATCAGCCGGCTGCGCCCGGTGGTCGCGGCGCCCCCCGCCTGTTCGACGACGAAGGCCATCGGGTTGGCCTCGTACATCAGCCGCAGGCGACCGGGCTTGGACGCATCCTTGCGGTCCGCCGGATAGATGAAGATACCGCCCCGGGTCAGGATGCGGTGCACGTCGGCCACCATGCTCGCCACCCAGCGCATGTTGAAGTCCTTGCCGCGCACGCCCTGCCTGCCTTCCAGCAGGTCGGAAACATAACGCTGCATCGGCGCATGCCAATGGCGCTGGTTGGATAGGTTGATGGCGAACTCCTGC
>JAABTC010000255.1 GCA_011390055.1 Burkholderiales bacterium
GCATGTCGAGCGCCTCTTCGTCGGTGAAGCTGGCGTGGTAGATGACCTCGATGCCCTGGCGCACGCACTCCTTGATGGCCCAGGTGCTGCGCGCATGCGCGGCCACGCGCTTGCCCCAGGCCTTGGCTTCCTCGACGCAGACCCGCACCTCCTCGGCGGTGAACTGGCTCATTTCCGAGGGCATGCCGGTGATCGACTCCCCCGACAGATTGATCTTGATGCTGTCGACGCCGTATTTGGCGAACATGCGAACGCAGCGGCGCATTTCCTCAGCGCCGCTGACGATGGCGCCGAAGGCGAACTCATGCTGAGGCAGGTGCGGCGCAGTGGTGTCGCCCAGGCCGCCGGGCAGCGTGATCTCCTGGCTGGCGGCCAGGTAGCGCGGGCCGACGATGGTGCCGTCGTTGATGGCGTTGCGGATCACGACGTCCAGGCGCGGCTTGGCGGCCGCCGCGCCGACGCAACTGGTCCAGCCCATGTCGAGGTATTTCTTCGCCACGCCGGCGCACCACAGGATGTGCTCCTCGGGCGGCATGCGCTGGATCGCGTCGAGGCTGGGCTGGTCGTTCCAGGAAAAGTGCGTGTGCGCCTCGACCATGCCGGGCATCAGGAAAGCGCCGGCGCCGTCGACCACCTGCGCGCCCAGCACGGGCGGCGAAGGCTGCCCGTGGCGGGTCGACACGACCCGGCTGATGCGGTTGCCCTGCACCAGCACGTCGCCGGTGAACGGCGCTTGCCCGCCGCCGTCGAAGATGCGCACGTTGGTGAACAAGGTGTCGTCCATCGTCAACGCTCCGGTTCAATGCTGCGTGGCGGCGAAGAAGTCGCGCAACCCGCGCTGGCACTCCTCGGGCCGCTCGATCGGTGTCCAGTGGCCGCAGCGCGCCAGCACCTCGACGCGGGTGCTGCGCGCGCCGTGCAGCTTTTCGGCCAGGCTGCGCACGGCCTGCGGTGGCGCCACGCCGTCTTCGTCGCCGGTGACCAGCAGCACCGGCGCACGGATGGTTTCGACGCGGGCCGCCTCGGCCTCGGCCAGAGCCTCGCAGGTGCGTGCGTAGCACTCGGCGTCCTGGCGCATCACGCTTTCGCGCACGAACGCGGTGGCCAGCGGCAGACGCTGCCGCGTGTGGCTGGACAGCGCCGAGCCGACGAGGGTCTGCGTGATCTCGTGCATGCCGGCCAGCCCCTCGTTGCGGGCCTTGGCGGCGCGCGCGCGCAGGCCCGTGCGCGCAGCGTCGCCGGGCGCCATCAACGGGCCGAAGAGCGCCAGGCTCTGCACCAACGCCGGCTCGGCCGCAGCCAGGTGCTGACAGACCACGGTGCCCATCGAGTGCCCGATGAATGCGGCCTGGGTCACGCCCAGGCGTTGGCACATCGACCGCAGCGCCTGGACGAAGCGCTCGATCGACAACGCGCCTTCGGCACGTTGCGAGCGTGCGCTGCCCGGAAGATCGACGCGCAGCACGCGGTGCCGGATCAAGGCCGGCATCAACGGTGTGAAGGTGTTGCCGCTGCCGCCCAACCCGTGCACGCAGACCACCGCCGGCCCGTCGCCTTCGTCTTCCACCACCATGCGGTCGAACTGGTGCAGGGCCATGCCGGGGTGAAGCGCTTCGCAATGCAGGCGATCCCGGATCGGGAAATTGAGACTTGTGTCTCAAATCGGGATGGGTGCATCATAGGGGGCGTCTCCCTCCGCGCGCAAGCCGGTCGGCGCAGGAATCGGCCCCGAAGAAACCCGCATGAAACGCCCCGGACACAAGCTCAGCGAACCGCCCGTGCCGCCCGAGAAGGGGGTCAAGGCGGCCACCTTCCACCTGCTGCTCGATACCGCCATGGCCCTGATCCACGGCAACGGGCACATCCCATCGGTGGCCGAGGTGGCGCTGCGCTGCAAGGTTTCGCGGGCCACCGCCTACCGCTACTTCCCGAGCCGCAGCGCGCTGATCACCGCGGTGATCGATTCATCGCTCGGCCCGGTGCGCAGCCTGTCGTCGGACGACCCCGACGGCCGCGTGCGCGTGCGCGAACTGTTCACCCAGACCTTCCCGCGCTTCAAAGAATTCGAGCCGCAGATGCGCGCCGCAGCACAGCTGTCGATGGAGCAGTGGGCGCTGGAGCGCGCGGGCCAGCTCGACGAGGTACCGTACCGCCGCGGTCACCGCATCCGCATCCTCGAACACGCCATCGCACCGCTGACCCTGAAGCCGGCCCTGCGCGACCGGCTGCACAAGGCCTTGTCGGTGGTCTACGGGATCGAGCCCTTCGTGATCCTCAAGGACATCTGGGGCCTGCC
This sequence comes from Burkholderiales bacterium, assembly GCA_011390055.1. Lineage (GTDB taxonomy): Bacteria > Pseudomonadota > Gammaproteobacteria > Burkholderiales > Burkholderiaceae_C > CADEEN01. The sequence goes on from JAABTC010000255.1 coordinate 2,297, forward strand.
CGATCGCGAGGTCGAGGGCATCGCGCTGTGGATGGCCGATGCGTTGATCGAGGCCGCCCTGCGCGGGGGGCCGGCGGCCGCCAAGAAGAAGGCAAGACCAGCGCGCAAGGTCGCCGCGCGGCCCGCACGGCGCAAGCCCGCCCTACAGAATGCCGCATGATGCGCACCATGACGCAAGCCTCGCCCGCCTGGTACGACCAGCAGTACAACAACCGCGCCCGCATCCCGGAGCACCCGGCGATCCTGCAGCAGTGGGCCGACACGTCGGCCGATGCGCGTGCGCGGTTGCGCTGCGTGCTCGATGTGCCCTATTCGAGGCGCGGTATCGACGATGCCGCGGAGCGGCTCGACATCTTCCTGCCGACGCGACCGAGCGCCGCGCCCGCCCCCGTGCTGGTGTACCTGCACGGCGGCTACTGGCGGGCGCTGGACAAGCGCGACCAATCCTTCATCGCGGCCCCGTTCGTGGCAGCCGGTGCGGTGGTGGTGCTGCCCAACTACAGCCTGTGCCCGACGGTCAGCGTGCAGGACATCGTGCTGCAGACGGTGCAGGCGGTGGCCTGGGTGGCGCGGAACATCGGCGAACACGGTGGCGACGCGCGCCGCCTGGTCGTCGCCGGACACTCGGCCGGCGGCCACCTGGCGGCCATGATGCTGGCCTGCCGCTGGCCCGATGTCGGACGCGATCTGCCGCCGGACCTGGTGCGCAAGGCGCTGTCGGTGTCGGGCGTGTTCGACCTGGAACCGTTGCGCCACGTGGCCTTCCTGGCCGACGACCTGAAGCTGACGCGCCGGTCAGCGGCCCGCGTAAGCCCCGCGCACATGCCCGCGCCGAGTGGCCGCCTCTGGGCCGTGGTCGGTGCCGACGAGAGCGAGGAATTCGTGCGTCAGAACAAACTCATCCGTGCGGCCTGGGGCGCGCGGACGGTGCCGGTGTGCGAATCGCTGCCCAACCGGCACCACATGAACGTGCTGGCCGACCTGGTCGACCCCCAGGCCCGCCTGCACGCGCTGGCGCATCAGCTGCTGGGTGTGGCGCCCGCCGATGGCGGCAACCCGTTGAGCCGCGCCACGAACTCGGCCAGCATCGGCACGTAACGCTGGCCCTGGCCCGCGGCTTCCATCGCCGCGAAGCTGTTCTTCACCTGGGCCTGAAGCGCGTTCACCGCACCCACCTCGTTGGCCATGCTCGCCAGGTAGCGCATGTCCTTGTGCGCGTTGGCGATCGAAAACTTGTG
>JAABTC010000256.1 GCA_011390055.1 Burkholderiales bacterium
CTCGAGGTGCGCCTCTACGCGGGACTGTCGGCCGACTTCGCGCTGCGGGTCGAACGCGGCGAGCTCGATGCCGCGGTCGTCACGCAGCCGCCGTCGCGGCTGCCGGCGGCCTTGAAGTGGAGCCCCTTGTACGCCGAGCCGATGGTCCTCGTCGTGCCTCGCAAGCCGCATTTCAAGCTCCCGGCCAGCGGGCCGGAGGTGCTGCGCAAATGCCCCTTCCTGCGCTTCGACCACAGCACCTGGACCGGTCGCCTGGTCGACGAAGCGCTGGCCCAGGCCGGCAGCACGGTGCGCGAGGAACTCGAGCTCAACTCGGTCGAGGCGATCCTGGCGCTGGTGCGCCAGGGGTTCGGCGTTTCGATCGTGCCGCGGCTGCGCAATGTCGACTGGGCGCGCGACCGCGCACTGCGCATCGTGCCGCTGGCCCGCGTCACGGTGCAACGCCACGTCGGGCTGCTCGAGCGGAGGCTGCATGCACGCACCCGGTTCACGCAGGCACTGCGCGACTACTTCGGTGCGGGTCTGGCCCCCCGCGTCGAGCTCAACGCACGCGGTGCCCGCCGAGCATCTGCAGCAGTTCGTTGAAGACCTCGTTGCCCGGCATGTCGCCGAGCGCGAGCGCCTGGCTGCGTGGGTAGTAGGGGCTCAGGTCGAGGCCGACGCCGAGGCCAAAGATCGCGACGTCGCCGCGGGCCTGTTCGCGCACGACCACCTCGCGCAGGTGCCGATCGAGGAACTGCGCGTCGTTGGCCATGTCGGTCGCGCGGTCCATCGGGCAGCCGTCGGACACCACGATCAGCAGGCGCAAGCGCGCCTCATGCTCGCGCATGCGGCCGCAGGCCCATTGCACGGCCTCGCCGTCGATGCCTTCGCGGAAGAAGGTCGGCTCCAGCAGGCCGGCGATATCGCGGCGCGCACGTCGCCAGGGTGTTGCAGCGTCCTTGAAGACCAGGTGCAGGGCTTCGTTGAGGCGGCCGGGCCGCGGTGGACGCCCGGCGCGGAGCCAATCGCGGTAGGCCCGGCCCCCGTTCCAGGCCGCGGTGCTGAAGCCCAGGATCTCGCAGTCGGCACCGGCCAGTTCGAGCGCACGCGCGAGCAGGTCGGCGAGCACGGCGATGTGCTCGGCCTGCGCTCGCATCGAGCCCGAGCAGTCGATCAGGATCGTCAGCAGTGCATCGGCCCGTGGGGTCTCACGTTCGTTGCGGAACAAGCGTCGCTCGGCCGGCGACGCGACGAGTTGCGCCAGGCGGCTGCCATCGATGCGCCCTTCTTCCTGTGCGCCGTCCCAGCCCTGGGTCTCGGGCAGACTCAGCAGGGTTTTCAGCTCGCGCACCAGGCGCGGCAGGTTCACGCGCTGCGCCGCGATGCTGCGGTCCAGGCGCTCGCGGTGCGCGGCCAGCACTGCAGCGCGCACCAGCGTGCCGGCGCGCTGCTCCTGGTCGTGGGCGCGGGTGTGGATGCGGTAGGCATCGGTGGCGTTGGCGTCGAACGTGCGGGCCGTGCCGCCGACGCCTGTGGCTCCAGCGTCAGCCTCGGCGTCGTCCGGGTCCGTCATCAGGCTGAAGGCCTCGCGCACGGCCTCGTCGCGCGCGCGCTCGCTGCCATGCTCCACCTCGGCCTCGGTCGCGCGCAGCATCGCGCCGATGCTGGCGGCGATCGACAGCGCGTGCGGCGCGAACGCTGCCTGGTCCTGGCGCGCGCGCTTGCAGCCGGCCAGTGCGCTGCCGATGACCGGGCCGAGCGCGTAGCGCGTGGCCTCGATGAAGTCTTCGGTGGCCTCGACCACCGGCTCGGCGCTGATGCGCGAGCGCGCCATCTGCACAAGCGTGTAGAGCAGGCCGCCGCGCGCGGTGTCGGCCAGGCCTGCGCCGTGGAAGGCAAGCGACCAGGCCTCGTGGCGGTGGCGCAGGTTGTGGACCACGCCGACAAGGCCCGCGTCGGCGGCGAGGGACTCGACGCGGAACTGTTCGAGCAGGTCGAACACGCTGCGCTCGGCCGGCCCGTCGGGTTGCAGCGCGGCGTGCAGCGCCGGGTCGCTGTGCTTCAGGCGCAGCGCCAGGCCGTCGGACGCACCGCGGAACGAGTCGAAGTCATCGTGTTCGATCGACGGATGCAGATGCGGCGCAAACCGCGGCAGCGCACGGCGCCCGCGGTGCAGGCGGCGCGAGCGGAAGTGCAGGTCGCGCTCGCCGGCGATGGCGCGGATCGCGGCGATGCAGAGCTCCTCGACCTGCTGCTGGCGGCGCGCGGCCGCGGCGGGGCCCTCGCTTGGATTCACGCTGCGGCTGCGAGCTCTCGATTGAATACACGCTGGAAGTATTCGGAGACGATCGGCCGCTCGGCCTCGTCGCACTTGTTCAGGAACGACAGCGCGAACGCCTGTTCGAGCCGACCGAAGATGCCGAGGTTCTCGGCCCAGGTGATCACGGTGCGCGGCGACATCAGCGTGGCCAGGTCGCCGGCGGCGAAGCCGCGCCGCGTCAACTCGGCCAGCGCGACCATCTGGCGCACGAGCGCGGGCCCGCCGGCCTGCTCGCGCAGTGCCGGCACGCGCGCGAGCACGATTTCGGCCTCTTCCTCGGCGGGCAGGTAGTTCAGCGTCGCAACGATGTTCCAGCGGTCGATCTGCGCATGGTTCAACTTCTGCGCCCCGTGGTACAGGCCGTTGAGGTTGCCCAGTCCGACGGTGTTGGCGGTGGCGAAGAGGCGGAAGTACGGATGCGGCCGGATCACGCGGCTCTGGTCGAGCAGCGTGAAGTGGCCGTCGCGTTCGAGGATGCGCTGGATCACGAACATCACGTCGGGCCGGCCGGCGTCGTACTCGTCGAAGACCAGGGCCACCGGACGCTGCAGTGCCCAGGGAACGATGCCTTCCTGGAACTCGGTGACCTGCTGCCCTTCGCGCAACACGATGGCGTCGCGGCCGACAAGATCCATGCGGTTGATGTGACCGTCGAGGTTGACCCGCACACAGGGCCAGTTCAGCCGCGCGGCCACCTGCTCGACATGCGTCGACTTGCCGCTGCCGTGCAGCCCCTGCACCATCACGCGCCGGTTGCGCGAGAAGCCGGCAAGCAAGGCCAGCGTGACTTCGGGGTTGAAGCGGTAGGCGCTGTCCACTTCGGGCACATGCTCGTCGCGCTCGGCGAAGGCCGGCACGACGAGGTCCGAGTCGATGCCGAAGAGCTCGCGCACGCTGGCGCGATGCTGAGGCTGCAGGGACGACAGGTCGGTGCTCATCGTGGCTCGGGGATCATGCCTGGTCACGGTGGCGCGGCACCTCGGCGTCGATCGCGGCCATCGCGTCGGCGGCACGGCGCAGCGCCGGCAGCCACTGCAGCGCCTTCTCCGCCGACAGGCGCATGGCGGGGGCCTGCAACGCAAGTGCGAGGTTGGATCGACCGCCCGGCCGCGGCACCGGCACCGCCACACAGAGCAGGCCCGGCAGGAACTCCTCGTCGTCGACCGCGTAGCCGTCGCGCTTGACGCGGGCGATCTCGGCTTCGAGCGCGTCGAGCGTGATGACGGTCTT
>JAABTC010000257.1 GCA_011390055.1 Burkholderiales bacterium
AGCAAGGCACTTGCTGCGGGTGCAGGGCCGGATCGCCGAGGAAACTGAACACCGGCACCTCCCGTGTGGGGCCCGAGCCATCCGCGCTGGGCATGCCATCTCCGGGTTGCGCGGTCAGCCTGGTGAAGTCGATCGTGCGACCGTCGATGCGGGGCGGGGTGCCGGTCTTCAGCCGGCCCTGGGGCAACGAGAGCTCCTTCAGGCGCGCCGAGAGCCGGACGGCGGGCGGATCGCCGGCCCGCCCGGCGCTGTGGCTTTGCAGCCCCACATGGATGCGGCCATCGAGAAAAGTACCTGCGGTCAGCACCACCGTACGCGCATTAAAGCGAATGCCCACTTGCGTTACAACACCCGTCACCCGGTCACCTTCAAGCAGCAAGTCGTCCACCGCCTGCTGGAACAGCCACAGGTTGGCTTGGTTTTCCAGTCGCCGGCGCACGGCCGCGCGGTAGAGCACGCGGTCGGCTTGCGCACGTGTCGCGCGCACCGCCGGCCCCTTGCTGCCATTGAGGATGCGGAACTGGATGCCCGCAACGTCGGTGGCCAGCGCCATCGCGCCGCCGAGCGCGTCGACCTCCTTGACCAGATGCCCCTTGCCGATGCCGCCGATCGATGGGTTGCAGCTCATCTGCCCCAAAGTTTCGAGGTTGTGCGTCAACAGCAAGGTCTTGCAGCCCATGCGCGCCGAAGCGAGTGCGGCCTCGGTGCCGGCGTGGCCGCCACCGATGACGATCACATCGAAAGATTCGGGATGGAGCACGGGCTTGTCGATGCAGGCGATGGCATCGGCCGTTGCGGAGAGGCACCTATTTTAGGCGGGCGCCCTGGGCTGGCCGTTGCGGCCGCCGCCGCTGGTGGGCACCGAACGCAGGTCTTGCGCCACGCGCCCTTCGCCGAGCACGATGACACGCGAGGCGCTGGCGATCGTTTCGGGCCGGTGCGCGACGATGACGCGGGTCAGCGGCAGCTGGCGCACCTGCTGGTTGACCAGGCGCTCGCGGTCGACATCCAGGGCACTGGTGGCCTCGTCGAGCAGCAACACGCTGGGGCGCTTGTAGAGCGCCCGCGCAAGCAGGATCCGCTGGCGCTGACCGCCCGACAAGCTGCCGCCCATGTCGCCGATCAGCGTGTGGTACCCCATCGGCATGCCCTCGATCTCATCGTGCACCGAGGCGAGCCGCGCGCATTCGACGATCCAGGCCGCATCGGGTGCGTCGTCGAAAAAGCAGATGTTGTCGGCCACCGAGCCCGCCAGCAGCGCGTCTTCCTGCATCACCGTGCCCACCACCCCGCGCCAGCGCGCCAGGCCCCACTGCGCCAGCGTGCCGCCGCCGATGCGCAATTCACCGGCGCTCGGCGCATGGATGCCCAGCATCACCTTGAGCAACGTGGTCTTGCCGCAGCCCGACGGGCCGACGATGGCCACCGATTCGCCGGGTTCGATCACGAAGTCGACGCCGCGCAGCACTTCGGCCTCGCCGTCGGCGTACCGAAAGCTGATGCCCCGCACCTCGATGCGCGGTGCCGGAGCGGCCTCGTCATGCCGCCCGCCACCCGCGGCCAGCGGCACCAGACCTTCGTCTTCCGGCGCCGAGAGCACGATGTCGGCAAGCCGCTCGCCCTGCAAGCGCAGCATGCGCAGCTCGACCCCCTTGTCGATGAGCGCACTGAAGCGCTGCGCGAACTGCTCCTTGAACGCCACGAACGCGAACAACATGCCCACCGACAGCTGCTGCTCCATCACCAGCAAGGCGCCGAGCCAGACCACTGCGACGCGCTCGACGCCGAACAGCAACCGGTGCAGCACCGAGAACATCAGCTCGAGCTTGCGCGTGGTGATGTCGGCATTCATCGTGTCGACCACGCGGTTCATGAAGCGCGCCTGGCGGTCGGCCTGGCGGTTGAAGAGCTTGATCGACTGCACGCCGCGCAGCGACTCGAGGAAGTGGCTCGATTGCCGCGCCTCGAGCACCAGGGCCTCTTCGGTGGCCTCGCGCAGCGGACGGAAAAAGGCCCAGCGCAGCAGGGCGTAGGCGGCCACCGCGGCCAGCACGATGGCCGTCAACCCGACGCTGTAGAACAGCATCACCGCGAGCGTGGCGGTGACCAGCAGGCCGTCGAGCACGGCTTCGATGAAGTGCGTGGTCAGCGTCTTCTGGATCTGCTGCACGGCCGCGAAGCGAGACCAGATGTCCCCGGTATGGCGCTTCTCGAACCAGGCCATCGGCAAGCGCATCAGGTGCGCGAACACATTGCCCAGCCACTGCAGGTTCAAGGTGGCGGACAGGTGCAGCACAGCCCAGGACCGCACCGTCGCCGTCGCCACCTGCAACAGCACGAGCAGGCCGAAGCCGACGCCCAAGGTCACCAGCAGGTCGCGGTCGGCACTGACCAGCACGCCGTCGACCACCCACTGCAGGAAGAAGGGGCTGAGCAGCAGAAAGGCTTCCAGGCCGGCGGCCAGCACGAAGATCTGCAGCAGGGCGCGCTTGAGCCCGCGCACCGGTCCGAGCAACTGCTTCAGGCTCACGCGCTGCTTCTCGACCCGGACTTCGAAATCGGCCGCAGGTGTCAACTCGAGCGCGATGCCGGTGAAATGCCGCGACAGTTCGTCGAGCTTCATGCGGCGCTCGCCCCGTGCCGGGTCGTGCAGCGTGACGCTGTTGCCGCGCACGCCGGTCAGCACCACGAAGTGGTTCAGATCCCAGTGCAGGATGCAGGGCAACGCCAGCTGGGCCAGCTGGTCGGGCTCGGCCCGCACGGCGCGCGGGTGCATCCGCATCGCGCCCGCCATGCGCACCAGGTCGGCCATCGTGGCGCCTTTCAGCGACAGCGAAAAGCGCTCGCGCAGCGTCGGCAAGTCCACACGGTGCCCGTGCGCGCCAGCCACCATCGCCAGGCAGGCGAGCGCACACTCTGCCGCTTCGGTCTGCAGCACGAGCGGTGTCTCGCGCACGCCGAACCAGCTCGACCAGGACAGGGCCAATCCGGCCACCTCTAGACCCTACCCACCATGCCGAGGACCGGTTCGAACAACCACTCATACAGGCGCCGGCGTTCGATCGGAACATCGGCATCGAGCTGCATCCCCGGCGCCAAGGGCTGCAGCGCACCGTAGGCGGGCATCTGCTGCTTCTCCAGGGCCACCGTGATGCGGTACATCGGCTCGCGCGACGCGCCGGCCCAGGCCAGGCCGGCCATCTCCGAGGCTTGCAGCGGCGCCAGCGACACCTGCTCGATGCGCCCGACCTGGTGGCCGAACTTCTGGTACGCGAAGGCCTGGTAGCGCAACAGCACCTTCTGCTGCGGGCGCAGGAAACCGACGGCGCTCGACGGCGCATACAGGTGCGCCTGCAACACCGAGCCGGCCGGCACCAGGCTGGCCAAGGCCGCACTTGCGGTGACCGCCTGGCCGGGCGCAGGCAGTACGCCGCTCACCACGCCGTCGTGCGGGGCGCGCACCACCAGGCGGCGCTGCGCGTCGCTCTGCACGCTCTTTTCCGAGATCTCGGCGCGCTCC
>JAABTC010000258.1 GCA_011390055.1 Burkholderiales bacterium
TCCGATCTGTGCGTTTGCCAATCGCTTTCGCCGTGGCCACGATAGCGAATCTCCAGGCCGGTGAGTGCTTCGACCAGCGGGCGCGGCGGCAGCAACGACCAGTCGGGTTCGGCCGCGATGGCGCCGGCCTGGAACAGGCCCGCGGGCACCGCCTGGGGGTCGAAGTTTGAGTACGGCACGATGCGTAGCGCCAGCGCGGTGGTGCCAGCGAGCCGCTCGCTGCGCAAGCTGAGATGCGTGAGTCCACCCACCCCCTCGCGTGCCGGCAGCGGCGCAAGCCACGTCAGCGCATCCGGTCGGCCCTCGAAGCGGATTTGCGTGCTGCCGTCGGCGGCCGTAGCGTTGGGGTGGGTTGCCGCCATGCCGACGGTGCGTTGCAGCAGCGCGCTCACTGCGCGCATGTCTTCGCTGGCGAGGGTGTTGCGCTCAAGGTGTGCGCTGGTCTGCGCCAGACCGCGAAAAGCCGCCGTCACGGCGAGCAGCAGCAGGCTCAGAAGGCTGAGCGCGACGACCACCTCCAGTAGCGTGAAGCCGCGTTGGGGCGCTTTAAAGACGGCGTTCATCGCGCAAGCTCCGGCACCAGACTCACCAGCTGTAATTGTCGGTGGGCGTTGTGTTGCGGCCAGGTCACGGCAACGACGATGCGCTGCATGCGTTGTACGGTGCCGTCGCTGGTGGCCTGCAGCGGCGTCGAGCTGACCCGCCAGTGCATGCCGTCCTCGAAGCGTCCGTTCGCGCGCACGCCCGCTGGCCCGACGTGCTGATGCAGCGCCAACAGCGACTCGGCGGCGATGATGGCGCGCGTCTGCCGGTCGACCTCGGCGGCGGCACGCACGCTGCCACCCGACGCGTGATAGAGCGCGATCAGGGTCATGGCCGCAATCGCAATCGCGACCAGCATTTCCAGCAAGGAAAAACCACCCGGTCGCCGGGCGCAGTCGTGCTTCATGATTCAAGCGCGACATGCAAAGCGTGCGGTGACGGCGAATGCATGACTACGCTGGCGATAGTGTCTTGCGCACCCTGGGTGCGCCAGGCGGTCTGTCCGGAGGGGTCGATGGGCTGCTGTCGAGCGCGTCCGAGCAGCCAGTCCACGCTGATGCGCACGCCGACGCCGGACGGTCGGATCACGTCGATCGAGCCGCCCGACGCGCCGCCGTCTGCATAGAAGCGGATAGCGGCACGCGTGGCGACGACCTCGGTGTCGGCGACGATCATCGCGACCGCCAGCTTGCGCGGCACTTCGCGGGTCAGCTGGTGATCGACGCCAAAGCGACGCGACTGCGTTTCATAGGCGAACACTGTCGCCTGTCCGGTGTGCATCGCCTGCAGGCGCGCACGCTTGAGTTCGGTGAGCAGGTTTCGCACCGTCGCGCGGTATTCCATGCTGTCAAACGCGCGCGTCAGGGCCGCTGGCGCGGTAGCCAGCATCAGCGCGGCGATGGCGAGCGCGACCACCAGTTCGACCAGCGTAAAACCGTGCGGGCGTCGATGCGCCGCCGTGGCGTTGTGGGCGGGTCGGTGCCCGATCATAGCTGCCAGTTGCCGACGTCGGCGGCTTCTCCGCTGCCGCCTTCTGCGTTGTCGGAGCCATAGGAGTAGATGTCGATCTCGCCGTGGCGTCCCGGAACGGTATAGCGGTAGGGATTGCTCCAGGGGTCGACCGGCAGCGTCTTGCCGCGCAGGTAGGGGCCGTTCCAGCCGCGCGCGCTCGCCGGCTGGCTCATCAGCGCGTCGAGACCCTCTTGCGCGGTCGGAAAGCGGCCGACATCGAGGCGGAAGAGATCGGCAGCCTGCTCGAGATCACGCACCTGCACCGCGACGGTTTTGGTCTTTGCGCCGCCGAGCTGACTCAGAACGCGTGGTCCGACCAGGCCGGCGAGCAGACCCAGGATGGCGAGCACGACCAGCAGTTCGATCAAGGTGAAACCGCGCCGGGTGATGCGCGTGCTTCGCGTAGTGGATGACATTTTTGGTTCTCCTCGTTTCTCGTGTGCCGGTGCGCCCAGAGCGCTCTTGGCGCCGTGCGGCCGGGGCGGCCAGATAAGGCGTTGCGGGTCGCGCGCGGCTCACATCACCAGCTCGTTGACCGACAGAATGCCCATCAGGATCGCGGCCATGATGCCCGCGATGAGGCCACCCAGCAGCAAAATCAGCAGCGGCTCGAGCAGCGTCAGCGCGCGTTTGATTGCCGCCTGTATCGCCCGTTCCTGCACGCGCGCGAGTTCCAGCAGCATGGCGTCGAGGCGGCCGGTTTCCTCGCCGAGGCGCACCATGTTCAAGGCCAGCGGAGAGAACAGGTGCGTCGGTGTGACGGCGTCGGCAAGTCGCTCACCCCGCTTGATGGCGTCCGGGACCGGTGCGATGGTGTTACGCAGGCTGAGGTTGTTCATGGTGTCGATGGCGATGTGCAGCGCGTTGACGATAGGCACTCCGTTGCCGAGCAGCGTGCCGAGGCTGCGTGCGAAGCGGGTCAGGTCGGCGTCGCGCACAATGCGACCGAAGATTGGCAGGTGCAAGGCCTGGCTATCTCGCCAGTGTCGTCCTGAGGTGCTGTTCAGCGCACGCTGGCCGGCCAGCAGCGCGACAGGGAGCGCCGCGAGCAGCCAGGCACCGCCGCCGGTGACGAAGTCTGCAGCCGAGATCAGTACGCGGGTTGGCCATGGCAGAGCCTCGCCCATGTCGTTGAACAGTGTCTCGAACTGCGGCACCACAAAGCCGAGCATCAGAGCGATTGACAGCAGCGCGACCACCAGCAGAATCGCAGGGTAGGTGAGGGCGGAGATGACGCTTTCGCGGATCTCGCTGAGTTTTTCGAGATGCGTGGCGAGTTGCGCCAGCGTGTCGGCCAGATGCCCGCTTGCCTCGCCGGCGCGCAGCAGGTTGATGTAAAAGTCGCCGAACAGGTGGTGATGTTGGTCGAGCGCCTGGCTGAAAGACTTGCCTGTTTTTACCGACGCCAGCAGATCCTCGAGCAGCGCGGCAACCGGGGCGCTGCTCGTCATGCCGGCCATCACGCGCAGGGCGCGATCCAGCGGCAGACCGGCGTTGAGCATGACCGACAGTTCGTTGGTCATGGCCAGCACGTCGGCGCGCTTGGGCCCGTGTTGGCGGCGCAGGGTTGGGCGCTGCTGCGTCGGTGCCAGTGAGCTGCTGTGTGAGCGGTCTGGCGCACCGTTGCTGGCGGTCTCCGCCCGCCCGGGCGGAGCGTGTGAGGGTTGCAGGGAGATCGGAGTCAAGCCCTGGTTGCGCAACTGGCGCAGCGCGGTCTCGCGGTTGTCTGCCGACACCTGACCATGCCGGGTGTCGCCCGCGAAAGTGGCGGCACGGTAGGCAAACTCAGCCATTGTGCTCGTCCTGCGTCACGCGCAGTACCTCGTCCAGCGATGTGTCACCGGCGAGTACGCGGCGCAAGCCGTCGTCGTGTAGCGAACCCATGCCGGCATTGCGGGCTACCGATTGCAGGCCGCTGGCATCCGCGCCAGCCAGAATCGCCTGCCGGCAGGCGGTGTCCA
>JAABTC010000259.1 GCA_011390055.1 Burkholderiales bacterium
TGGGTCGGCGTGGGGCCGGACCAGTCGCGGATCGGCAGCACGGCCGTGCCTTCGCGCCGTGCGGCACGGCGCTCGCGCAGGCGGTCCCAGGCTTGGGTCAGCCAAGCCAGCCCACTCGGCGTGGCACCGCGGTTCGGCACGGCGCCACTCATCGGACGACCCTCCGCGCTGCGCGCTGCGGGATGAGCGCTTTGGAACGGCCATGCGCGCTCATGCAGGCACCCCCTGCTCGGCCGCATGGGCCTGCACCGCGGCCACGAAGACGTCGGCGCGGTGACCGTAGTTGCGGAACATGTCCAGGCTGGCGCAGGCCGGGCTCAGCAGCACCGCATCGCCGGCCTGCGCCTGCTCGTAGCACCAGGCGGTCGCGGCCTCCAGCGTGGCATGGCGCTGCAGCGGCACCGAGCCCCCCGCCAGGGCGCTCTCGATCGCGGCGGCGTCCTTGCCGATCAGCGCGACGGCGCGCGCGTGCTGCGCGACCGGGTCGGCCAGCGCCGCGAAGTCCTGGCCCTTGCCTTCGCCGCCGAGGATCACCACCAGCTTGCCCGGCGCCTGGTCGGCGCCCAGGCCCAGCAGGGCGGCCACGGTGGCGCCGACGTTGGTGCCCTTGCTGTCGTCGTAGGCATCGACCTCGCCGACCCGCGCGACGAAGGCCACGCGGTGCGGCTCGCCGCGGTACTCGCGCAGCGCGTGCAGCATCGGCGCGAGCGGGCAGCCGATGGCCCCGGCCAGCGCCAGCGCGGCCTGCGCATTCGCGGCGTTGTGGCGGCCGCGGATGCGCAGCGCGTCGGCCGGCATCAGGCGCTGCAACTGGAACGGCGTGGCCTCGGTGGCGCCTGCGCCGCCTGCTCCACGTTTTCGCGGTGCGGCTTCGTCGGCCTGGGCGCGCACCAGCCAGGCCATGCCGTTCTCGACCACCAGGCCGAAATCGCCGGCTTCCTGCGGTGCGCCCAGGCCGAAGCGCACGGTGCTGCGGGGCGCGGACGGCCGGGCCTTGCTCCTGACCCCGGGCTTGGGCGTGGCGGCCGCCACCACCGGCGTGGCAACCAGCGCCTGCACCTGCGCATCGTCGCGGTTGATCACGCGCACGGCGTGCTCGCCGAAGATGCGCCCCTTGGCCGCTGCGTAGGCCTGCATCGAGCCGTGCCAGTCGAGGTGGTCCTGGGTGATGTTCAGCAGCGCCGCGGCACTGGGCTCGAAGCCGCGCACACCGTCGCCGCCGCCTTCGAGCTGGAAGCTCGACAGCTCGAGCACCCACACCGCGGGCAAGGCTGCGGGTGCGCCGTCGTCGTCGAGCGCCTCCAGCGCGGCCGCCAGCGTGTCGAGCAGCGTCGGGCCGATGTTGCCGGCCAGCGCCACCGCCAGGCCGCTGCGTTCGACCAGCAGCGCCGTCAGTGCGGCGGTGGTGGTCTTGCCATTGGTGCCGGTGATGGCGAGCACCTTCGGCGCGTACCCGCGGCTGGCCCGCAGGTCGGCCAGCGCGCGGGCGTAGAGGTCGAGCTCGCCCTGCACGGCCAGGCCCTGCGCCCGCGCGGCCGCCAGCAGCGGCGCGATGCGCGCATCCTGCGGCGCCAGGCCCGGGCTCTTCAGGATCAGCCTGGACGCCTGCAGCGCGTCGGCGTCGAGCGGGCCGCTGAACAGCACCGCCTCGGGCACCGCCAGCGCCAGCGCGGCGGCCTGCGGCGGTGCCACGCGAGAATCCCACACGCGCAGCCGTGCGCCGTGGCGCGCGCACCAGCGCGCCATCGCCAGGCCCGAGTCACCGAGGCCGAGCAGCAGCACATCGAGGTCGTTCAGGTGGTTCATCGTCGGCTCAACGCAGTTTCAAGCTGGCCATGCCGACCAGGCACAGCAGCATCGTGATGATCCAGAAGCGGATCACGACCTGCGTTTCGTTCCAGCCGCTCTTCTCGAAATGGTGGTGCAGCGGCGCCATCTTGAAGAAGCGCTGGCCGGTGCCGGTGCGGCGCTTGGTCCACTTGAACCAGCCCACCTGCAGCATCACGGACAGCGCCTCGACGACGAAGATGCCGCCCATGATCGCCAGCACGATCTCCTGCCGCGTGATCACCGCGATGGTGCCGAGCGCGCCGCCCAAAGAGAGCGCGCCCACGTCGCCCATGAACACCTGGGCCGGGTGCGCGTTGAACCACAGGAAGGCCAGGCCGGCGCCGGCCATCGCCGCGCAGAAGATCAACAACTCGCCGGCACCAGGGATGTACGGGAACAGCAGGTACTTGCTGTAGACCGAGCTGCCGACCACGTAGGCGAAGACGCCCAGGGCCGAACCCACCATCACCACCGGCATGATGGCCAGGCCGTCCAGGCCGTCGGTGAGGTTCACCGCGTTGCTGGCACCGACGATCACCAGGTAGGTCAGGATGATGAAGCCCCACACACCGAGCGGGTAGCTGATGGTCTTGAAGAACGGCACCAGCAGGTCGGCGTTGGGCGGCAGCGGGGTCGAGAAGCCGCTCTGCACCCAGCGCATGAAGAGTTCGAGCACGCGCAGGTTCGAACTCTCGGAGATTGCGAAGCACAGGTAGAACGCGGCGACGATGCCGATGAGCGATTGCCAGAAGTACTTCTCGCGCGAGCGCATCCCTTCGGGGTCTTTCTTGACCACCTTGCGCCAGTCGTCGACCCAACCGATGGCGCCGAAGCCGAAAGTCACCAGCATCACGATCCAGACGAAGCGGTTGCTCCAGTCGAACCAGAGCAGGGTCGAGACCCCGATGCCGATCAGCACCAGCACCCCGCCCATCGTCGGGGTACCGCTCTTGGCGATGTGCGCGACCACGCCGTACTCGCGGATCGGCTGACCGATCTTCATCGCGGTCAGGCGCCGGATGACCCACGGCCCGAAGGCCAGGCCGATCAGCAGCGCCGTCATCGCGGCCAGCACCGCGCGGAAGGTGAGGTACTGGAACACGCGCAGGAAACCCAGCTGCTCCGGGTACAGCGTCTGCAACCATTGGCTCAGGCTGAGCAGCATCAGGGTGTCGCTTTCACATCGTCTTGCAGGGCCAGCACCACGCGCTCCATCTGCATGAAGCGCGAGCCCTTGACCAGCACGGAGGCCGCCGCGGGCAGTGCGCCGCGCGCGGCGACAAGGGCCGGGACGTCGTCAAAGTGGCGTGCCGCGGCGCCGAAGGCGCGCGCTGCGCCGGCCGCCATCGGCCCGGCGCACCACAGGTGTTCGATGCCGCGCTCGCGCGCATGCGCGCCGACCTCGGCATGGAACTCGGGTCCGCGGTCGCCGACCTCGCCCATGTCGCCGAGCACCAGCAGGCGCGGCGCGGGCATCGCGGCCAGCGCCTCGATGGCCGCACGCACCGAGTCCGGGTTGGCGTTGTAGCTGTCGTCGACCAGGGCGATGGGCTGGCCGTGCAAGGCGGCCTGCTTCAGCTGCGAGCGGCCCTTGACCGGCTCGAAGGCCTCGAGCCCGCGCCGCACCGCGTCGAGCGAGACCCCGGCCGCCAGGGAGCAGG
>JAABTC010000260.1 GCA_011390055.1 Burkholderiales bacterium
CAGGTGCTGCCGGGCACGGTGCCCAACTCGACGGTGTGGTTGGTCCGGCCGCGCACGCTGACGGCCAGCGTGGCCTACGAGTTCTAGGCGCGACTGCCGAGCTTGAAGCCGATCATGGCGCGCAGCTTGTTCGGCAGCACCGGCTTGACGAGCAGGTGAAAGTCGTGTTGCACCGACTCTTCTTCATGCCCGCCCAGGCTGCTGCCGGTGATCACCACCGCAGGCAGGCGCGTGGGGTGCCAGTGCGCACGCAGCAACGCCAGGGCTTCGAGGCCGGTGTGTCCCTCGGGCAGCCGGTAGTCCACGATCGCCAGATCCGGCGCACCGTCCGCTCTCTGCGCAGCGCCTTCGTGGGCGCGCAACGCTCGCTGCAGGCCGGCGATGTCGCCGTGCGCGTCGACCTCGGCACCCCAGGCCTGCAACAGCACGCACAGCCCTTCGCGCACGGCCTCGTCATCCTCGACGACGACAATGCGCCGGCCCTGCAGCGAAACGCCGAGCCCCTGCTGTGCTCGCGTGGTGGGCAGGCTGTCGGGCATCCGCGTGCTCGCAGCCACCTCGAGGGTGAAGACGCTGCCGTGGCCCGGCTGCGAACGCAGCGTCAAAGGTGCATCGAGCAGCTGCGCCAGGCGCTTGACGATGGCCAGTCCCAGGCCGAGTCCCTTGCGCTGGTGCGCTTCGAGCGGCCGGTTCGGCTGCACCTGGTAGAACTCGTCGAAGATGCGCGCCTGGCTCGCCGGAGTCATGCCGATGCCGCTGTCCCAGACCTGCAACCAGAGCTTGCCCGGGTCGCCGGGCTTGCGGCGGCAGGCTACCAGCACGCCGCCGTCGTCGCTGTAGCGGATGGCATTGCTCACGAGGTTGCGCAGGATGCGTTCGACGACCAGGCTGTCGCTGTGAAGCACGCGGTCGGCGCCCCGAAAGCGCAGCGCCAGGCCTTTCTCGAAGGCCGCCGGCTCGAATGTCAGGCGCAGGCGGGCGAACAGTTCCTTCACGGTGACCGGCGCCAAGCTGACTTCGACGCCGCCGCTGTCGATGCGGGTGATGTCGAGCAGTTCCCCGAACAGGCCCTCGAGCGCGTCGACGCTCTGGTTGATGCTGTTGACGAGTGAGGCCACCTCCAGGTCCGCGGCGCTGCGCGTGGCACTCGCGGCGGCTTTGGCACTCTTCTGACGCAAGGCTTCGGCGAACAGCCCCATCGCATGCAGGGGTTGGCGCAAGTCGTGGCTTGCGGCCGCGAAGAACTGCGTCTTGGCCCGGTTGGCCGCCTCGGCGGCGCCACGCGCTTCGTCGGCCGCGGCCTTCTCCACGCGCAACTGCGCCGCGAGTTGATCGGTGCGCTGCTTCAGGCCGATGGCCTGGGCCAGGGCACCGCGGTAGCTGCGGCCCATCATCATCGTGACGGCGAACAGCAGGCACAGCACACCCGCCAGTTGCCAATGCCAGGCTTGCGAGGTGTCGCTGGCCACGCGCACGATCAGCGGCACCAGCACCACGCTGGTGAAGGCGATGAAGAGCCGGCGCTGCGGCGCCAGCAACTGCACCGAGGCCAGGCAGTAGGTGTAGGCCACGAGGATCAGGGTCACGGTGTGGAACTCGCCGCCCAGGCCCCAGAACAGCCACACCGCCAGCGGCCACACGGCTCCCTGCAGCAGCACCAGAGCACGCCAGCTGTTGCGCCACGCGGCCAGGCGTTCGTCGGGGCTGTCGGGTGCGATGCGGTAGCGCAGGTAGTGCAACAGACGCAGCGACCACAGGGTGAGTGCCACCAACAGCCACGCGCCCAACGTGGTGCGCGGCGCCAGCGGCGCGAACGCCAGGCCGATCAGCAGCAGGCCGATCGCGTTGCCGCCCAGGCTGGCCGGCGATTGCTCGAAGAGCGCGCGCAGTCCGTCGACGTGCGCCGCGCCGCGACTCAAGGCGCCCCGCGCTTGCCGCCCGGCAAGCTGGCGGCCGACTGCTGCGTCATCTGGCTCACCACGAGCACCGCCTGCGTGCGCGACGCCACGCCGAGCGCGCGCAGCACGGCGGCGACGTGGTCCTTCACGGTGTCCACCGAGATGCCCATTTCGCGCGCGATGAGCTTGTTGGGCAGGCCCTGCAGCAAGAAGGCCAGCACGTCGGCCTGGCGCCGCGACAGCCCCAGCGCATCGAGCGAGCGCGGCATGCCGGGCGCCGCGCGACCGGTGTCGAGATCGAGCGCGACCGGGGCCTCGGCCGGCTGCGGGCGCATCACGTCGGGCACGGTGTCGCCGTCGGTGGCGCTGGCAAGCGGTGGCGGGCCGACCGACAGGAAAGCCGGCATCGGCCCGAGCGACATCGGCGGCACGTAGATGCCGCCCGACATGACCATGCGCAGGGCCTCGAACAGGGTCTCGTTGGTGGCGCGCTTGGGCACGAAGCCCATCGCCCCGGCATCGATGGCACGGATCACGTCGCTGGCGCGGTCGGAGGCCGAGACGACAACGATCGGCAGTGCGGGGTACTGCTGGCGCAGGTCGGCCAGCAGGGCAAAACCATCGCTTTCGCCCAGGTGCAGGTCGAGCAGGACCAGGTCGAAGTCGGGATCGCGCTGGAGCGCCGCGCGGGCCTCGGCTTCGCTGCCCACGCCCTTCACCGTGACATCGTCGCCCAGGCCGGCGATGACCGTCTGCAGTGCCGACAGGATCAGCGGGTGGTCGTCGACGAGCAGGACTTTCATGGCGCGTTCAAGCGTGAAGACGGGTCAGCAGCTGGGCCACGCAGACCGGCTTGGTGCCACCCTCGCACTCGACCGTGGCATCGACCCGCAGCTGTGCGCCTTCATCGGGCAAGCGGTCGAACGCGCCGAGCACGAAGCGCGCGCGCAAACGGCTGCCCACCCGCACCGGCGCGGGGAAGCGCACGCGCTCGAGCCCGTAGTTCAGGCGCAGCCCGACGCCGTCGACCGCATAAGCGCGCGCCATCAGGGTGGGCAACAGGCTCAAGGTGAGGAAGCCGTGGGCCACCGTCGTGCCGAACGGGCCATCGGCCGCGCGCTCGGCGTCGGTGTGCAGCCATTGGTGGTCGCCGGTGGCCTGCGCGAAGGCGTCGATGCGCGCCTGGTCCACCACGACCCAGTCGCTCTCGCCGAGCACCTGGCCGACCTGGCCGGCGAGGGCTTCCAGCCCCGCGTAATGCCTGGCCGCTGGCGCTGGCAGGCTGGTCGCTGGGGTTGTGGTCCGCTGCATCGACGTCCTCCGTTGGCCACCATGGTAACGGGCAGGCGCCGGTGTTGCGCGCGATCATCGCCGGCTTCGGCCGCTACCGAAAGATCGCCGGCCGTCTGCTGCTGGCCAAGGGCATCGAGCCGACGTTGCACGACCCTGCCAGGCCGGGGTGGGCAAGCACCGGCTTCAAGCGCGATCTCTTCAAGCCACCCCATCCCAAAGCAACTTGCACCCCGTGAGGAACATGCCGAAGTACGCGATGCGGTAGAACCAGTCCGACGCGATCCGCTTGGTG
>JAABTC010000261.1 GCA_011390055.1 Burkholderiales bacterium
TCGCGCGGGCAACGTGCCTCGGCCGGATGCAGCAGCACCAGGATCTCGGCCGCCTCGGCCCGCGCCGGGCGGTGCGCGAGCCAGTCGGTCTCGATCGGGTGCAGCACGGGTGGAGCCGCGGCATCGGCCAGCAACAGCAGCTCGTCGGCATGCCGGCAGCAGCGGCGAGTCCAGGCGCTCGGACCGTCGTCGGACACCAGCAGCACGAAGTCGTGCTCGGCCTCGAGGTGATCGAGCTCGAGCGAGATGCGACGGTTCAGCGCCGCATCGGCGCCGTCGCCGGTGGCCGCACCCGGTTCGCCGAGTGCGTGGTCGAGCGCGGCCGCATCGACGACCGCCACGCGTCCGGCTTGCTGCAGCTGGGCGGTCAGCTGGGCTGCGAGCTTGTCGGCGAACTCCCTGGGCGCCACGCCGCCCGTGACCGGCAGCAGCGCGATGGTCACCGGCAGCGGCACGGGGTTGCGCTGGTGCTGGGTTTGCAGACGACCGATGATCTGGCGCGTCAAGGCGAGCGAGACCTGCGCGCTGCTGGCCAGCAGCTCGGCGAAGTGGGCCTTGTCCAGGCGCACCAGCACCGAATCGCGGATCGCGACCACCGTGGCCGAGCGCGGTTCCTCGGTGTACAGGCTCATCTCGCCGACGACCTGGCCGCGGCCCATCTCGCGCACCATCCGCGGCACGCCGTCTTCGTCGTTGACGTAGGCACGCAATCTGCCACTGATCGACAGGTACATCGAATCACCCGGCTCGCCCTGCGCCATCAAGGTCTGCCCGCCGGCGATCTCGACCCAGGTCAGGCGTGCCCGCAAGAGCGCCAACGCCTCGGGCTCGACGTCGCCCAGGTAGGCCCGCAAGTGCTGCGTCAGCAGCGCGTCCTGATCGGCAACGGGGCGGGTGGTGGAGGCTGGGATGGCGGGCGCAGGTGTCGGCGGCATCCGCCCTCCGGTGTGTGTGGTTGCGTCGAGCATAGCCGCGCCGTGTCGGTGGCTTGCGTTCGCACTGCGCGGCCCCACCTGCCTAGAATCGACTGCTCCTGTTCGAGGCCGCCCCATGGTTCCGCATCTCATCACCGCACTCACCGGCCCGATCAACGAGCTCGAGCAGCGCATGCTCGAGTCGATGCCCGCCATCGAACGCTGGTTCCGACTCGAATGGATGGAGCACACGCCGCCCTTCTACAGCTCGGTGGACCTGCGCAACGCCGGTTTCAAGCTGGCGCCCGTCGACACCAACCTGTTCCCCGGCGGCTGGAACAACCTGACGCCCGAGATGCTGCCGCTGGCGGTGCAGGCGGCGATGGCGGCGATCGAGAAGATCTGCCCCGAGGCCAAAAACCTGCTGCTGGTGCCCGAGGGCCACACCCGCAACACCTTCTACCTGGCCAACGTGCAGCGCCTGGTGCAGATTTTTCACCAGGCGGGCCTGAACGTACGGCTGGGCACGCTCGACCCTGAAATCAAGGCGCCGACCGACCTCCAGCTGGCCGACGGCAGCGTGCTGACGGTCGAGCCGATGGTGCGCACGCGCGGCCGCCTGGGCACCAAGAACTTCGACCCCTGCACGGTGCTGCTCAACAACGACCTCTCGGCCGGCATCCCCAAGGTGCTCGAGGGCTTGCACGAGCAGTACTTGCTGCCGCCGCTGCATGCCGGCTGGGCGGTGCGGCGCAAGACGAACCACTTCCAGAGCTACGAGGAAATCGCCAAGAAGTTCGCCAAGCTGCTGGGCATGGACCCGTGGCTGATCAACCCGCTGTACGCACAGTGTGGCGAGGTCGACTTCAGCGAAGGCGCGGGCCTCGAATGCGTGCGCAGCAATGCCGATGCGGTGCTCGCCAAGGTGCGACGCAAGTACAAGGAGTACGGCATCAACGAGAAGCCGTTCGTCGTTGTCAAGGCCGACAACGGCACCTACGGCATGGGCATCATGACGGTGCGCGATGTGAAAGACCTGGAAGAGCTGAACCGGCGCACCAAGAACAAGATGAGCGTCATCAAGGACGGCCTGGACGTCACCGAGGTGATCATCCAGGAAGGCGTGCCGACCTACGAACGCATGAACGACGCGGTGGCCGAGCCGGTGGTCTACATGCTCGACCGCTACGTGGTCGGCGGCTTTTACCGCGTGCATGCCGACCGTGGCATCGACGAGAACCTGAATGCGCCGGGGTCGTCGTTCGTGCCGCTGGCCTTTGCCGAGAGCACCCAATTGCCGCGTGTCGGGGCCAAGCCCGGCGCCAGCGCACCGAACCGCTTCTACATGTACGGCGTGATCGCGCGGCTGGCGATGCTGGCGGCGAGCTACGAGCTGGAAGCAACCGATCCGGATGCCGAGGTTTACGAGTAGGCGAGCGCACAATAGCGCCCCATCGATGATCGGGCACCCGCCGTGGCGCCTTCACCCGTGAGCACGGCAAGCCCCAACAAGAAGACCCCCGCTGCGCTGGCGGCGCTGACCCTGGCGGCCCTGGGCATCGTCTACGGTGACATCGGTACCAGCCCGCTCTACGCGCTGAAGGAAATCTTCCACGGCGGCCATGTCGCGGCCACGCACGACAACATCCTGGGCGTGCTGTCGCTCATTTTCTGGACCATCACGGTCATCATTTCGCTGAAATACGTGCTGCTGATCCTGCGCGCGGACAACCACGGCGAAGGCGGCCTGATCGCGATGCTGGCCCTGGCGACCACCGCGGTGCGCGACCGGCCGGCGCTGCGGCGCACGCTGATGACGGTCGGCCTGTTCGGCACGGCGGTGTTCTACGGCGACGGCGTGATCACACCGGCGATCTCGGTGCTGTCGGCCGTCGAGGGCCTCGAGGTCGCGGCGCCGAGCCTGCACGAGTGGGTCATCCCGATCACCCTGGTGGTGCTGACGGTGCTGTTTGCGGCCCAACGCTTCGGCACCGGCGGCATCGGCAAGCTGTTCGGCCCGATCACGCTGGTCTGGTTCATCGTGCTGATCGCGCTCGGGTTGCCGCACATCGCGGCGCAGCCGCACGTGCTGGTGGCGCTGAACCCGGTCCATGCGTTCGACTTCTTCCTGCACCAACCGCTGGTGGCCTTCATCGCGCTCGGTGCGGTGGTGCTGGTCGTGACGGGCGGCGAGGCGCTCTACGCCGACCTCGGCCACTTCGGCAAGCTGCCGGTGCGTATCGCCTGGTACGGCCTGGTGATGCCGGCATTGGTTGTCAACTACTTCGGTCAGGGCGCGATGCTGCTCGGCACGCCGACCGCGATCAACAACCCCTTCTACCTGATGGCGCCCGACTGGTCGCGGCTGCCGCTGGTGTTCCTGGCCACGGCGGCCACGGTGATTGCTTCGCAGGCCTTGATTTCGGCAGCCTTCTCGGTCACCAAGCAGGCGATCCAGCTCGGCATCCTGCCGCGGATGGTGATCCACCACACGTCCGAACGCGAGACCGGCCAGATCTACGTTCCCTTCGTCAACTGGGGGCTCTACGTCTTCATCGT
>JAABTC010000262.1 GCA_011390055.1 Burkholderiales bacterium
GGCCACACCGGACAAACAGAACGCGACGCTTGCCTGGCGCCTGCCGGTGCCGCTGTCCGACAACGACCCCGACTATCCGGCGCTTGTGATGGCCAACCACCTGCTCGGTGCCGGGGGCAACTCTCGCCTGTGGAATCGCGTGCGCGAGACCGACGGCCTGTCGTACGGAGTCGGCTCTTCTTTGCGATGGTCGAACCGCGAAGCGAATTCGCTGTGGCAGGCCAGTGCCATCTTCGCGCCGGCCAACCGGGCCAAGGTGGAGGCCGCGATGACCGAGGAGCTCACGCGCGCGCTGCGCGAGGGCTTCACCGCGAAGGAGCTTGCGGACGGCAAGAACGGACTGCTCAGCTTCCGGCGCTTGTCGCGGGCACAGGACGCCAACCTGGCCTTTGCGCTGGCCGCCAACCTCGATCTCGGGCGCACTCTGGCACGCGCCGCCGAGGTCGATGTCCAGCTCCAGGCGCTGACGCTGGAACAAGTCAACGCGGCACTCAGGAAATACGTCGATCCATCACGCTTTGCCGGGGGCGTGGCGGGCGACTTCAAATAAGCGTGTCCTTGCGCGCATGATGCGACGATGGAGAACCTCTTCGCCCGCTGGTTCGGCAAGGCCCCGGCCGCGGCGAGCGGCCGGGCGCCCGCGGCGGCCTGGGCAGCCGCGGGCGGACATCGCTTCGCGCTGAGCAAGGACGCCAGCGGCTTCGTGATCGAGGCCCAACGCGGCGCCGCCACGGGCTTTCAGCGCATCGAGTGGGGCACCGCGCAGCGGCCCTACTTCGACGGCCGCGAGCTGCGCATCCGGGGCGAGGCGCCGGGTGTGCGCGACTTGCAGATGCTGGTCGTTTCGCGCACGCTGATGGCAGTCCTCGACCGCGCCGTGTTCGAGGACATCACCCAGGGCAACGAGACCCGCATCGACGACCGAGCGCCCGAAGAGATGCGCTGGCTGGTGCTCTACCCGAAGCTTCCACGCTCGGTGATGGGTGCCATCGGCGAGCGTTACGCTGCACTGTCGAACCTGCCGAACGCGTCGGCCGTCTGGCTCGAAGGCGCGCTGGCCGAACAACTGGGGCGCGCGCCGCAGTGGCTGCCCACAGAAGGGCTCTTGATCATCACGGTGCACCGCCAACGCATCACCCTGCGCTGTGAGGTGGAGGAACCCGACGCCGAATTGTTCGATGCGGCACTGAAGCTCTTCGACACGGCCCAAGCCGCAGCCCGCCGCGTCGGCGAGGAATGGGCCGCCGGCCGCATCGGCAGCGAGCGGCCCAGCCGCTGGGGCGCGCCGAGCGTGATGCCGGGTGGGGATGGCCGTCCGGTGCGGTGATCCGATCCGTTCGGGCTGAGGTATCGAAGGCCCGCGCTGCCCTTCGATACCTCAGGGCGACCGGCAAGACGCACGAGCCGCAGCGCAGTCGCTGCACTGCACCCGCCCTCTCAGCGCCTTGCACGCGCCCTCATCCAGCGTGCCGCCCCAGCTCCATCTTCGCGATCGCATTGCGGTGCACTTCATCCGGTCCGTCGGCGAAGCGCAGCGTGCGGGCCACGGTGTAGAAGTAGGCCAGCGGAAAGTCCTGCGACATGCCGGCGCCGCCGTGGGCCTGCATCGCCCAGTCGATGACGCGGCAGGCCATGGTGGGCGCCACCACCTTGATCATCGCGATCTCGGCTTTGGCTGCCTTGTTGCCGGCCACGTCCATCGTCCAGGCCGCCTTGAGCGTGAGGAGTCGGGCCTGGTCGATCTGGCAGCGAGCCTCGGCGATGCGTTCCTGGGTCACCGTTTGTGCGGCGATCGTCTTGCCGAAGGCCACGCGGGAAGAGGCGCGCTTGCACATCATCTCGAGCGCCCGTTCGGCCAGGCCGATCAGGCGCATGCAGTGGTGCATGCGGCCGGGCCCGAGCCGGCCCTGCGCGATCTCGAAGCCGCGGCCTTCGCCGAGCAGCACGTTGGCCGCGGGCACGCGCACCTCGTGGAAATCGATCTCCATGTGGCCGTGCGGCGCGTCGTCGTAGCCGAAGACGCTGAGCGGGCGCAGCACCTTCACGCCGGGGGTGTCCATCGGCACCAGGATCATCGACTGTTGGGCGTGGCGGGGGGCCTCGGGGTCGGTCTTGCCCATGAAGATCATGATCTTGCAGCGCGGGTCGCCCGCGCCGCTGATCCACCACTTGCGGCCCTTGACGAGGTAGTCGTCGCCGTCGCGCTGGATGCTCGATTGCACGTTGGTGGCATCGCTCGAAGCCACTGCCGGTTCGGTCATCGCGAAGGCGCTGCGGATCTCGCCGGCGAGCAGCGGTTCGAGCCAGCGCCGCTGCTGCTCGGCGTTGGCATACCGGACCAGCGTCTCCATGTTCCCGGTGTCCGGCGCCGAGCAGTTGAAGACCTCGCTGGCCCAGGGCACCCGGCCCATGATCTCGGCCAGCGGCGCGTACTCCTGGTTCGACAAACCCGCGCCAAGGTGACCGCTCGCCGGCCGCGTGGAACCGTCCGCGCTCGGCGGAAGGAACAGGTTCCACAGGCCCGCCTCGCGGGCCTTGGGCTTGAGCGCCTCGATCAGGGCCAGCGGCTGCCAACGCCGGCCGGCTGCTGTGTTGTGCTCGAGCTCCTCCCAGAAGCGCGGCTCGGCCGGATAGACGTGCTGGTCCATGAAGGCCGACAAACGGCTTTGCAGCTCGAGGCTGCGCTCGGAATTCGAAAAGTCCATCGGTCGTTCTCCTGGTGTCTTCGGGGTTCTTCGGTGGCCTGCCGCTTCAGCCAGGGCGCTGGGCGAACTGCCAGCCGAGTTCGGCCAGCGGCCGTGCTGCTGCGGCCGATTCGCGGGCCTGTGCGCTCGATGCCGTGCCGTCTTCGACCCGCTTGGCAATACCTTGCAGGATCGCCGCGATGCGGAACAGGTTGTAGGCCAGGTAGTAGGGCCACTCGGCGGCCAACGCATCGGCGTCGGCGATGCCGCTGCGTTCGCAGTAGCGTCGCACATAGTCGGCCTCCGAGGGAATGCCGAGGTCGGCCAGCGGATGGCCTGCGAGCCCCCGGAACACGCCGGGCGGGATGTGCCAGGCCATGCAGTGGTAGCTGAAATCGGCCAGCGGGTGGCCGATCGTCGAGAGCTCCCAGTCGAGCACCGCCAGCACCCGGGCTTCGGTGGGATGGAACACCAGGTTGTCGAGCCGGTAGTCGCCGTGCACCACGGCACCTGCGGCGTGGCCAGCGGCGCTCGGCGGCAGGTGCGACGGCAGCCAATCCATCAACCGGTCCATCGCGTCGATCGGCTCGGTGATCGACGCGCGGTATTGGCCGGACCAGCGCGCGATCTGGCGTTCGAAGTAATTGCCCGGTCGTCCGAAATCGGCCAGGCCGGCGGCGGCCACGTTGACGCCATGCAACATGGCCATCACGCGGTTCATCTCGTCGTAGTGCGCGCTGCGTTCTGCACTCGACAGGCCGG
>JAABTC010000026.1 GCA_011390055.1 Burkholderiales bacterium
CCGTCGATGACGGCACCGGCCTGGCCAGCCATCGGTCGTGCAGCAGCATGCCGGCCAGCATGGCGGCCACGAAGCCCAGCGCCGCGGATGACCCGGCACCCGCCGCCACGATCGCCGGACCTGGACACAGGCCGGCGATGCCCCAGCCCGTGCCAAACAGCGCGCCGCCGGCGAGCAACCTGCCATCGATCACGGTGCTGGTCGGAATCTCCATGTGGGCACCGGTCCACGACACGGTGCGGCGCTTGGCCACGGCAAAGGCCAAGGCGCCCACGATGATCGCCCCGCCCATCACGAAGGCCAGGCTCGGATCCCACGCGCCAAAAACGTCCAGAAAGCCCTTGACCTTGGCCGGGTCGGTCATGCCGCCGCCGATCAAGCCCAGACCAAACAAGAGACCACTCAATGCAGCGAAGACAGCGTTCACGAAAGACCTCAGAGCAGATGACGAAGCACGAAAACAGAAACGACGCCGGCGCCCATGAAGGCCAGCACATTGGCCAGGGAGCGCAGCGAGAAGCGGCTCAGGCCGCACACGCCGTGGCCGCTGGTGCACCCGTTGCCCATGCGCACACCGACCCCCACCAGCAAGCCGGCGGCCACGATGCCGAACCAGCCGACATCGACCTGCATCGCAGGCAAGGGTGCGAACAGCGACCAAGCCCAGGGCGCAACCAGCAGGCCAGCAATGAACAGCATCCGTGTGACCTCAGGCGCCAACCTGGCACCTGAAAGCAGCGCCCTCAGCGGGCTGGCAACGATGCCGGCAATGCCGGCAATGCGGCCGTTGCCGAGCAGGTACAGGGCCGTTGCAAGGCCGATCACCAGGCCGCCGGCCAAGGCGCTCCACGGTGTGAAGGCATTCCAGTCGATAGTCATGGACTTTCCTCGAGATGTTCAGCAGGCGCCGCAGCGCCTGGCGTGCAGTACAGGCGGTACAGCGTTCGCAAGATGGCACGCACGCCCGGCGAAGCGACACGGTAGTGGATGGATTTTCCCTCGCGTCGGGTGGCCACCAATGACTCGCTGCGAAGCACGCCGAGCTGCTGCGACAACGTCGGCTGGACGATGCCCGTGAGCTCGCCCAGATCGGCGACGGTGCGCTCTCCTGCCAGCAGGTGGCACAACAAGATCAAGCGGTTCGGGTTGGCCAGGGCCTTGAGTAGAGCGGCGGCTTCCCCGGAGCGCTGGTGCAGCCCGAGCATCGAGACTTTGCTGGCGCTGCCGCCGGGTCGGTCAGAAGCACTGGGAAAAGGGCTTGCATTCATAAGCAGAAGATTATATGATGCTTAAGAAGTTTATAAAGTGTGGGCCTGTCTCCATCAACGACCTGACCATGACCAACGCAACGATCAAGACGTTCTTCGACCCTGTTCGCAGCGAGAAGCTCGGGCGACCTGAAGATCTGCTGAACGTGTTGTGAGGATCGCCGAATACCGCAGGCTCGTTCTGAGCGATGACCTGATCGCGGCCGTCATCGTCACGGTCCTGCTCGTGCCGCAAAGCCTGGCCTATGCGCTGCTCGCCGGGCTATCGCCAGTGGTCGGCGTGATGGCCAGCCTGTTGCCCATCCTCGCCTATGCGGCTTTCGGGTCGAGCACCACGCTGGCGGTCGGCCCGGTGGCCGTGCTGGCGATGATGACGGCGCAGGCGGTGGCGCCGGTGGCGCAAGCGCATGGCGTGTCGATGCACTTGGCGGCGATGGTGTTGGCCTTCGAGATGGGCGTCGTGTTCCTGGCGGCCGCGGCCTTGCACCTCGACGTGTTCGCGGCGCTGCTGAGCGCGCCGGTGCTGCACGGCTTCGTCACGGGGGCGTCGATTGTCATCGCCCTGGGTCAGCTGCCGCAATTGCTCGGCCTCGGCATCAAGGGCAACACCCTGACGGAATTGCTCGGCGCTGCCGCGAACGCACCCTCGCTCGCGCCCCACGCCGCGACGACGGCAATCGGCCTCGCGGCGCTGCTGACCTTGTGGGCGATCCGGCGTTTTGGTGGCCGCGTCGCCGCTGCGCTCGGCCTCGCCTTGAGGCCGGCGCAGCTGCTCACGCGCATGGCGCCGATGTTCGTCGTCGCAGCGTCGATCGCGTGGGTGGCCGTTTCGGGCGCGGCGGCCCAAGGGGTCGCGCTTGCGGGCCGGATCGACCTGCTGCAGGGCCTCGCCTTCGAGCCGTTGTGGCGGGCGCCGCTGGCAGTGTGGTGGGCGCTGATGCCGGCTGCAGGCTTGCTCGGGCTCGTGGCCTATGTCGAAAGCCTCGCCGTCGCGCAGGCGCTTGCCGCGCGGCGCGCGGAGAAGGTGCAGCCCAGGCGTGAACTGCTGGGGCTGGCAGCGGCCAACGCGGCGGCCAGCGTCAGCGGCGCGATGCCGGTGACCGGCGGGTTTGCGCGCAGCATCGTCAACTTCGACGCTGGCGCGCGCACCCGGATGGCCGGCGTATGGACTGCGTTGTTTCTCGCCTTGGCAGTGCTGGCGCTGGGCGACGTGCTCCAGTTCCTGCCCAAGGCGGTGCTTGCGGCGACGATCGTCATCGCCGTGCTGTCGCTCGTCGACTTGCATCCGTTCGCGCAGGCTTGGCGCTGGTCGCGGCTCGAGTTCGCGCTGATGCTGCTGGTGGCCGCGTTGACGGTCGTTGTCGGGGTCGAGGAAGCGCTGGCGGCCGGTGTCGTCATCGCCGCCGGCTTGTTACTGCAGCGCACGGCCCGGCCGCATTGGGCCGAGGTAGGGCGACTTCCGGGCACCGAGGTGTTCCGCAACATCAAGCGCTTCGCCGTCGAGACGCTGCCCGGGGTGCTGGCGATCAGGGTGGACGAAAGCCTGCTGTTCACCAACTCGCGCTGGCTGTCCGAGACCCTCGGCGCGATGCCGAAGCAGCGGCCTGGGCTGCGCCACGTGGTGCTGATGATGTCGGGCGTCAACGACATCGACTTCACCGGGCTCGAAGGCCTGATGCACTTGGCGCGCGACTTGAAGCTGCATGGCGCGCAATTGCACCTGTCGGAGATGAAGGGGCCGGTCCGTGACCGGCTCGATGCCTCTGGCCTTTCGACCTGGCTGACCGGAAAGGTCTTCCGCACCCAAAACGACGCGCACCTGGCGCTGCGTCTGCCCGATAGCATCGGCTCGCAAGGCCGTGAAGGCGCCATTGACGGCGATCGCCCGTGACATTCGAGACGGCACTGAAGCAGGTTCGCCGCCGCGTCGCCACGATCAGCGCAGCATGTCGCAGCTTGCGCGCCGCTCAACTTGCGGTGGCCGCTGCCTTGGGCGCCAGCGTGCCGGGCACCGGGTGATCCAGTGCCCCGACAGGATCCTGGTCGACCAGACGGTCCGTCAATGCGGCACTGCCCCACATGGCGAACAACGCGACAAACGAGGTCGCTGTAAACACCGCCGCGCCTGACAGGCCGGCCCCCACCGCACAGCCCCCGGCCAGCATGCCGCCGAACCCCATCAGCACCGCGCCGGCGATGTAGCGGCGCATGCTGGCGCCGCCCTGGAAGCCTTCGAGCTTCAACTCGCCGAACAGCGCGGCGGCAACGAACGCGCCGAGGAACACGCCCGTCATCAGGCCAAGATCGAAGTTGATGGGCTTGTCGGTCACGAACAGCACGCGAGTCAGTGCTTCGGCCATCGGGCCTGTGAAGGTCAATGCCTGGATCGGGTGCGGGTCGAAGGCCACCTGGCTGACGGCGGCGTAGGTGAACCACCAGGCCGCGGCGACCGACAGGCCGACCCCGATCGCACCGGCCCAGCCCCACACAGGCACTTGCTGGCGCCGCGCCCAATAAGTGGCCGCACCGAGCCAGACCGCGCCGAAGGCCAGAGCGCCACCATGGCCGATGCCGCTGCGCGCAATCAGATCGCGCGGGGCGCCGCCGTCGATCGTCCACCACTCAGAGATGGCCAGGCGCAGCGGTGAGAGCGCGCCGGTCATTGCGGCCTGTGCGGTGACGGTAAAGATCAGGACCGACAACAGCGCCCGCAGGTTGCCGTGCGCCAGCAGCACCAGCAGCCGACTCGCGCAGCCGCGCGACAGGATCATGCCGATGCCGAACAGGCTGCCGCCGACGGCCGCCCCGGAGAGGCTGCCCCGGGTGGCGATCTGGCGGGCGTTGCCGGCGTCGAACCAGCCGACCCAGGCCAGGGCCTGGGTAGCGACCAGAGCGGAGCCGAACGCGAACAGCCAGACCGTCAGTTTGCCGCCGGTGTGGTTGCGCGCGAACTCGATGACGGCCGACCGCATGCAAAAGCGCGAGCGCTGGGCCAGGAAGCCGAAGCTCATTCCGATCAGCAGTGCTCCGAGGGCCAGCGTGCCGTGCTCGCCAAGTCGTTCAAACAGCGCTTCCATGATTTCCTCCGCCCGGCTCTCCCCCCGGGCGACCTTTAGGCGCCGCGCTCGGCGTGCCAGACCAAGATCTTAAGCGTCGCGACGCAGCCTGCAATGATGCCAGTCACGGCAATGAACGATCCGATGGCCAGCGTCGAAATGCCGGTCAGTCCCTGGCCAACCGTGCAGCCCAGGGCCGTCACACCGCCGAAGCCCATCAGACCAGCGCCGACGAGCTGGTTGCGCAGATCGGTCAGCGAGGCGAAGCCTTCCCAACGGAATCGTCGTGTCGCCAGCGCATAGGCCGCCGAGCCGAGCACGACGCCGAGCACGCTGGCGATGCCGAAGGTGACGTGCAGCGATTTGTCGGTCCATAGCATCAGCAGCTCCAGCCCGTAGGCCACCGGGCCGACGAAACTCATCGATTCGAGCGTGCGCGAGTTGGTGGCGAAGTAGCCGTGCTCGAGCGTTTGCGGGTTTTCGCCGAAGCCGAGATGGCCGCTGACATACCAGCCACCAGCCACCAACGCCCCGATGACCACGGCGCCGAAGATTTGGGTGCCATTGGCGCGAAAGCGTGGGTCCTTGAACACGAATGCCAGCAGCGCCAGCACGATCACGCCTGCAGTGGCCAGCAGGGCCGAACTCGAGGGCAGGCCAGTGAGCCGGGCGACCGCGGTGGCCAGGCTCTGGTCCTTCCAGCCCAGGTCGGCGAGGTTGAGCGCCACCGGGTCGAGCCAGCTCGCGCGCCATTGGCCGAACAGGCCTTTCAGCGTCATGTACGCCGCGATGGCGAGAAAGGTCAACACCACCAGCGAACGCACGCTGCCACCGCCCACGCGCACCAGGTTCTTGTTGGCGCAGCCGCCGCTGAGGGTCATGCCGACGCCGAACAGCAGCCCGCCGAGCAACAGCGACAACCATGCCACGTTCGGCCGCTGCACTGACGCCTTGGCCAGGTCGACCTGGCCGCTGTAGGCCAGCGCGGCGGCGCCGGCGATCGCCACTGCGATGGCCAGCAGCCACATCCGCATGCGGCCCCAATGGCCCATGTTGACGATGTCGGACAACGCACCCATGGTGCAGAAGTTGGTCTTGTTGGCAACCGCTCCGAAGACGAAGGCCAGCGCGAAGCCGCCCCAGACGACGATGCTGGCCAGCGAGTTCGCGGTGTCGTCCATGGCGTTCCTGCGGTATCAGATGAACAGGCAGACGTCGGTCTCGCCGGCGAACTTCATGAAGGTTGCCGCGCCGCCGTACTCGATGCCGTCGATGAAGTCCTTCTTCTCGAAGTCGAAAAGATCCACCGTCATCTGGCAGGCGATGAACTTGACATCGGACTCGATGCAGACCGAGCGCAGCTCTTCGAGCGAGGCCACGCCCTTCTTCTTCATCTTCGCCTTCATCATCATGGTCGCCATCGACTCCATGCCCGGCAGCATCTGCACGATGACGGGCATCGGCACGGGCATCGGCATCGCCGGGTTGGCCAGCGGGCTGATGGCGATGCCGCTCAGATCCTTGCGCAGCAACTGCAGGCCGTAGAACGTGAAGAAGACCTGCACCTCCCAGTCCAGCGCCGCGGCCGTCGACGCCAGGATCAGCGGCGGGTAGGCCATGTCGAGCGCGCCCTTGGTGGCGATGATCGCCATCTTTTTCGTCGCCATGTCAGGCCTTCTGAATGAGGAAGACGTACTTGCTGTTCTCGGTGCCCGAGGACAGCAGCGTGTGGCCGGTCTGCTCGGTGAACGCTTCCATATCGCAGACCGAGCCCGGATCGGTCGCGACGACGCGCAGCACCTGGCCCGAGGCCATGTCGGCGAGCGATTTCTTGGTCTTGACGATCGGCATCGGGCAGGCGAGGCCGGAGGCGTCGAATTCCTTGTCGTAGTTCATGCGAGTCTCCTTTTGTGCATCAGAACTTGCGGCCCCAGGCCAGCCCGACGCTGGTCTGCTTCATGCCGATGGTCTCGTTGCCGCCGGCGCCCGGGCCGAGGACGGCGTTGAACAGCGACGGCCCGGTCACGCTCTGTCGCGTCGCGACCATCAAGGCGCCGCTGATCTCACTCGTCTTGTTCATCGCGTAGGTGAAGCCGGCGGTGTAGTGGGCCTTCACGACGCCGGGGGCGAGGATGTTGAAAGTGACATCGGCCGACGTGATCGGGTTGTCGCCCTTGTTGTAGCCCGCGCGCAACGTCAACGCATCGGAGACTCGCCAGGCCGCGCCGAGCTTGAAGACATCGATGTCTTTCCAGCCGAAGCCCGGGCCATTGGCGGCACCCAGCGGTGCCTGGGCCGCGCTCGGGTTCGAGACCGAGGCCACATCGCTGTAGTTGATGCGCCCGACGTCGATGGCGACGGTGAGCGCCGGCGTCGGCGTGAAGGCGACGCCCAGGCTGTAATGCGACGGGATGTCGAAGTCCCCGCCGCCCGCGAACAGGCCCCTGTACTTGTCGAAGGCGCTCATGTTCATCTTCGGCGCGTAGGCGGCGCCGATCGTGACCATGTCACTCAGCCGGCCCTGGTAGCCCAGGCGCAGGCCGACGCCGGTGGAGCTGTCGTTGCCGTTGTTGGTGACGCTGCCGGGGGCGCCGGTGAAGGGCGGGAACCCCGGCGCGTTGTCGAAGGCCTGCAGGCCGGTGGCCTTGAAGCGCTGGTAGCCGAACAACAGCGACACGCCCACGGCATGCTGCGCATTGAGCTTGTAGGCCGCCGTTGGCGCAATCATCAGCTGCATCAGATCGACCCCCAGGCCGCCGCCCCCGCACAGCATGTTGGCGGCGGGTCCGCCGCAGTTAAAGCTGCCCTGCGGGTACGTGGTGTTCATGCCGCCATTGCCGTAGACCGAGATGCCCAACGACAGGTCACTGCCCATCATCGTGTTGTAGCCAAACTCGGGGATCAGGAAAGACGTCCTGCCGCTGTCGACTTTGCCGTTCAGCGTGGGAAAGCCCGCACCGCTGCGCTCGGCGTCACGCTTGGGCATGAAGACATCGCCGCCGAGGTCCAGACGCGAGCCGACGAAGACCATGCTGGCCGGGTTGTTGGCGCCGCCCAGGCTGTCCTGGGCCAGGGCCGTCGAGACACCGCCCATGCCCTTGGCCTTGATGCCGTAGCCGTGTGCGAAGTAGCCGTTGGTGGCGAGCGCCGGGCTCGCTGCGCAGGCGGCGGCAAGCGGCAGCAATCGAAGGAGCGGGTGTGAACATTTCATGGGCTGTCTCCTGTGTGGGGCGGTTTGCGCCTGTTCGGGGATGGGAACGGATGCGGGTGGCTTGGCGGGCGCGGCGTCACCAGCGGGCCTGCAGGCGCCCGTCGACGACCCGGCTGTCCCACCGCTTCAGTGGGGTGTCACCCTTGGCGGTGCATTGCCCGCTGCGTACGTCGAAGGCCCATTGGTGCTTCGGGCAGGTGAGCGTGGTGCCGTCCAGCGCCAAGTGCGGGATGTTGGTGGTCTGGTGCGGGCAACGGCTGTCGAAGACTTGCCAGACGCTTTCAGTGTTGTGAACGACGTGGTGCACGAACAGGCCACGGCCGTCGCAGTCGACGCGCGTCACGCCTCCCGGTTCGAGCTCGGCTGCGGCCATCACGTCGTGCCACTCGCCCTCGGCGCCGAGTTCGGCCGGCTGGAACTGCGGCAGGTCCATCGCCAGGATGATGTCCACCGCCCAGACGATCTTGGCCAGACCGAGCGCCGGAAACGCCATCAGCAGAGCATCCAGCACCTCGGCCGGCGAACAACCATCGCGCAGGGCGCGGTTGAGGTACTGGCGAAAACCGCGCTCCGTCTGGGAGTGCACCTTGGTAATGACGGAAATCAGGTCGCGTGTCTTCGGGTCGAGATGCTTGCCGCAGTCCTTCAGGAAACTGAAGTAATGCGTCATCGCCTCGGGACGGGTTTTGACGAGGAAGTCGAGTGCGTCGCTCATGCCATGGGTTCGTGCGGGTGACATTAGCCCAGGGCAGGTCTGCAACGTCTATCACCGGGACGGGTAATGACAGCTACGCCATACGGGGTATGGGCGCCGATGTCTCGGTAGAGACCCCGTTGCGGTTGCAGACGGTTCCTTGTCCAATGGTGGGCGCATTGCGGTCTGCGCTCGTGCATATATAACAAGGCACGCATAAAGGCGTCGATACCCGGACATGCAAGCGACCGACATTTACGAGCAGCTGGCCGCGGCGCTTTGTCGCCGGCTCGGTCCGGATGCCTTGCTCGGGCATCTGCTCGAGCCGATCGTGCGTTGGTCCGGCGCCCGGGCCGGCAGCATCCACCTGCGCACCCCAGGCAGCAACCGCCTGCAACAAGTGGCTTTGGTGGCGCTGCAAGCGGCGGGCCCCGGGGTCGAACGGATCGTCACCGTGCTGCTGCCTTGTCGTGGCCGGGTGCTGGGAGAGATCCGGCTCACGATGGCGGCCGAGACCGTGATCGACGAGGCGACCGCCGCATTCCATCGCTCCATCGGCGCCTTGCTCGGTCTGGCGTTGCACGACGCCGGAATGGAAGCCGACAGCCGCCAAGCGCTGGTCGCCGATGTGCACGACGGCATTGCGCAGACCCTGGCCTTTGCCCGCATGCGCCTGCCGCTGCTCGAGCAAGCGGTCAGGGCGCACGACGAAACCGCTGCATTGCGCTACGGCGCCGAGGTTCGCCAGGCCATCGGGACAGCGCACACCAACTTGCGCGCGATCCTGACCCAGGGCAGCGCACCGATGGATCCACGAGGTTTGAAGCATGCCTTGCAGACGAGCGTGCGCAGCTTCTGTAATCAGACCCAGGTCGAACTGGTGTGGGGTGATGGCACGCCTGACCTGCGCCTGTCGCAGACGCAGGAGGCGCAGGTCTATCTCGTCGTGCAGGAGGCGCTGGCCAACGTTGTCAAGCACTCGGGGGCGCAGCATGCCTGGCTCACGATCGACCAGTCCGGCGACCGGATCGCCGTCGTTGTGGAAGACGACGGCACCGGCTTGCCGGTGCCTTGCCCTGTGGCCTCGCCGAGTCACCTCGGCATCGACATCATGCGGCAGCGCGCAGCGCGGCTCGGCGGTGAACTCGAGATCCGGGCCCGCGAGGGCGGCGGTACGCGGGTGAGGCTGGTCTTTTCATCGCCTGTAACCGAGAGGGCCGAGGCATGAGCACGGACCTGTTGCGGGTGGTCCTGGTCGACGACCACACGCTGTGTCGCAATGGCCTGACGGAGTTGCTGCATCACCGCGGCACCATCCGGGTGGTGGCCGCGCTGGGCGACCCCGAGCGCGTGGCGAGCGTGTTGCAGGAGCACCGGCCGGACCTGATGGTGCTCGACCTGCGCATGCCGGCCGGCGACGGGCTGTCCTTGCTGCGGCGCCTTCGCGCCGAAGGTTGCGACACGCCGGCGCTGATCTTGACGATGAGCGACTCCGAGGCCGACCTCGCTGCCGCGCTGCGTCTGGGTGTGCGCGGCTACCTGCTCAAGGACATGGAGCCCGAGGAGGTGATTGGCGCCATCGAGCGCGCTGCGCGCGGCGAGGTCACCTTCGCACCGGCGATGACGGTCAAGCTGGCCCAGCTGCTGCAGGCCGGGACCACCGGCAACCAACGCAAGGGCCTGCTCGACTCGCTGACCGAGCGCGAACGCCAGATCCTCGACCACGTCGCGCGGGGCGAGAGCAACAAGGCGATCGCGCGCACGCTCGACATCAGCCACGACACGGTGAAGCTGCATGTGCGGCACATCCTGTCGAAGCTGAACCTCAGCTCACGCGTCGAGGCCGCGGTCTTCGCGGTCGAATCGCGCGCCAGCGGCGAGGGCTGATCGGCTGGCGGCTCAGTTCGCCGGGCAGCTCGCCCAGTCGCCGGGTACCTTGCCGACCAGCAGCAGGAAGCTCGAGAAGGGCCCCATGTTGCCCATGGCTTCCATCTTGGGCCCGGCGAAGTTGAGGTGGCCGAACAGCTTCAGGCTTCCAGGGCGTTGGGAAGGGCATGCGCGGGGGCGGCAGCCGCGTCTTGATCGAACCAGCGCAGCTCGTCGCGCAGGCGCACCACTTCGCCGACGATTGTTAGACAGGGCGAACTGAGGCCTTCGCGTTCGACCGCCGCAGCCAGGGTCGCGAGCGTGGCGGTGACGACGCGCTGCGACGCCAGCGTGCCCTGCGCGACCACGGCCGCCGGCCAGTCGGCGGCCAGGCCTTGCTCGACCAGCTTGGCGCAGATCGTTGCCAGGCCGGTCAGGCTCATGTAGATCACGACCGTCTGGCGCGGTCGCGCCAGCGCCGCCCAGTCGAGGTCGAAGCTGTGGTCCTTGAGGTGGCCAGTGACGAACAGGCAGCTCTGGGCGAAGTCGCGGTGCGTCAACGGGATGCCGGCGTAGGCCGAAACGCCGCAGGCGGCCGTGATGCCCGGCACCACTTCGAAGGGCACGCCTTCGGCGGCCAGGGCCTGCAGTTCCTCGCCGCCGCGACCGAAGACAAAGGGATCACCCCCCTTGAGCCTCACCACGCGGCGGCCCTGGCGCGCCAGGCGCACCAGCAGGGCGTTGATGTCGGGCTGGCCCATGCTGTGGTTGGCGCGCTCCTTGCCGGCGTAGATGCGCTCGGCATCGGCACCGATCAGCGCGAGCACGCCGGGGCCGACCAGATGGTCGTACACCACCACGTCGGCTTCGGCCAGCAGGCGCGCCGCACGCAGCGTCAGCAAGTCGGCGTCTCCCGGCCCGGCACCGACCAGGAAGACACGACCCTGGGGTGTGTGGCATCGAGCCAGCAGGGCATTCATGTCGACGAACGCGTTCATGATGTCCTTTCGTTCGCTAGGTCGAACAACCGTTGCAGCCGCCGTTGCCGCAGGCCTTGGCGGGCTTTTCAGCGGCTTCGGCTTCGGCTTCGGGCGTGAAGATGAAGTTGAACTGGCCGGGTTCGAGCTCGACGAAATCGAGCACGATGCCGTCAAGCATCGGCTGGCTCGGCGGCGCGATGACCAGATTGACGCCTTGCAGTTGTAGCGGCATGTCGCCTTCGCGCGGTTCGTCGAAGCCCATGCCGAAGGTGATGGTGCCGTCGCTTTCACGACGGGCCGCGACACGCAGCGCCCAGTCGGCGCTGCCGGCACCGGCGGCGGAGAGGCGAATTTGCGCCGCGGCGGCGTTGGTCAGACTGAGCATGCGAGGGCTCCTGGTTCGAGGGGAAGCACGGCTCTGTCGCGCGGTGCGCCGTGGCGTTGCGCGGCGACCTGGCGCACGAAGGCCACGAACCGTTGCGGCCACCGGTTGCCGCCGGTGGCGCGCAGGTGGCCGTACGACGCCAGCAGGTTATGGACGAGCACGCCGTCACGCTGGCCGTCGATGCCATGGCCGCGTTGCACGCGGTACGCATGCCGCAGGCCGGCATCGACGTTGATCAGCTCGGAGTGGTGAAACTCGTGGCCGAGGCAGATCGCGCCGGCGCTGCCGTCCACCGCGCTCGTCGGCCACGGGTGGTCCGGCGTCTCGGCCAGGCGCACATAACCGCGTCCGACCGGGCGTTCGCGCATCACGATGTCGCCCGGGATGGCGCCGATCATCTGGGCCACGCGGCCGTTCCAGGCGATCGAGCGTGCCAGGACCATCAGGCCGCCGCATTCGGCATAGGTGGGCAGGCCGCCGGCGATGGCCGTCCGGATGGCGCTGCGCAGCGCGGCGTTGGCTTCGAGCGAGGCCATGAACGCTTCGGGGAAACCGCCGCCGATGAAGAGACCGTCGAGCGTCGGCAGGCGGCTGTCCCGCAGCATATCGATCGGCACCAGCGTGGCGCCTGCGGCTTCAAGGGCCTCGAGGTCGTCCGGGTAGTAGAAGCCGAAGGCTTCGCCACGGGCGATGCCGATGCGCAACGCACGTGTGGCCATCGGCGCCGCCGGTGTCGCTGCGGGAGGCGCGCCGACG
>JAABTC010000263.1 GCA_011390055.1 Burkholderiales bacterium
TCGACTACGCCCTGCAGGCGGAGCTGGCGAACCACTACGCGCTGCCGATGGCCACCGGCGAGAACCTGTTCTCGATGCAGGATGCCCGCAACCTGATCCGCTACGGCGGCATGCGCCCCGACCGGGATTGGCTGCAGTTCGATTGCGCGCTGAGCTACGGCCTGGTCGAGTACCTGCGCACGCTCGACATGCTGGTCGAGCACGGCTGGTCGCCCGCGCGCTGCGTGCCGCACGGCGGGCACCAGATGTCGCTGGCCATCGCCGCCGGCTTGGGCCTGGGGGGCAATGAAAGCTACCCCGACCTGTTCCAGCCCTATGGTGGTTTTCCGGACGGGGTCAAGGTCGAGCAGGGTCACGTCACGCTGCCGGAGTTGCCCGGCATCGGGTTCGAGGGCAAGGCCGATCTGTACGCCGAGATGCGCGCGCTGGCCCGTTGAGTCGAGTCCGAATTCGGCACGTGTGCTTCACGCTTCTTTGCAAGCGCGAGACACAGCGACGTCGTCGACGCTGCGCACGGGGCGTTGGAAGGTGGCGAGCCGATGGCCGCATCCAACCCGAAGGAGCCCTGATGAACACGACCCTGAAGACCCTGCTCGCCACCGCCGCCACCCTGGCTTCGATGGCCGCGTCGGCCCAGCACTTCGCACCGGTCGACACGCGCGAGATCGACGTGCGGCAAGCGCGCCAGGCCCTGCGCATCGATCGCGGTCTGGCCCAAGGCGACTTCACCCGCCGCGAAGCGCGCATGCTGCGCCAAGGCCAGCGCGAGATCGCCCGCGCCGAGGCCGAGGCCATTGCCGACGGCCACCTCGCCCGCCACGAGCTGCGCCGGTTGCATGCCCTCCTCGACCAGGCGGACGCGCAGATCCGTCAGTCCCGCAACGACCGTGACGGTCGCGGCGACCGGGACGATCGCAACGGCCGCGACATCTACCGGCCCGGCTGAGCCCTGATCAAGCTTGAAGGACGATCTGGAACCCGCCATAGATCATGCGCTGCCCATCGAAGGGCATCGTCATGGCCTGCATGCGCGGGTCGTCCATCACCTTCTTCATGCCCTCGTCGCGCACCGCGCGCGAGGGCCAGGTGATCCAGGCAAACACCACGGTCTCGTCCGGCTTGCGCTGCACGGCCATCGGAAACGAGGTCAGCTTGCCGTCCGGCACGTCGTCGCCCCAGCACTCGACGACCTCGAGCGCGCCGTGCGATTGAAAAACGGTCGCCGCCAGACGGGCATGTTCCAGATAGGCCGCCTTGTTTGCAGTGGGCACAGCGGCCACGAATCCATCGACGTAGTTCACAGCAGATCTCCTGGGTAAGGGGGTTGGGCTCGGCAGCCGATGACGGCCGATCTTCCACGACGAAGCAAGCCCTGGGTTGTCGACCACGCTGGGCCAAATCTTTGCCGAGTGCGGGCTCCGAGCAGCAGGCGTGTACGCTCCGATGGGGCCCGGCCGTCTCCATCGGCTGGCCCCGAGCGATGACGCAAGCGAAGCTGATCCTCGACCACGTGTACGCCCATGAGCACGCGCAACCCGAGCGCGTGTGGCTGACCCAGCCGTTGGGCGGTGGCGCGGTGCGCGAGCACACCTGGGGCGGCGCTGTCGACGAAGCGCGGCGCATGGCAGCGCATCTCCACAACCTGGGCGTCGCACCCGGCGCACGCATCGGGTTGCTGTCGAAGAACTGCGCCCACTTCCTGATCGCCGAACTGGCGATCTGGATGGCGGGCGGCACGACGGTCGCGATCTTTCCGACCGAAACGGCCGACAACATCCGCCACGTGCTCGAACACAGCGAGGCCTGCCTGCTCTTCGTCGGCAAGCTCGACACGTGGGCGCAGCAGGTGGCGGGCGTGCCGGCAGGGCTGCCTTGCATTGCGCTGCCGCTCGCGCCGACAACCCCCTTCGAACGCTGGGACGCGATCGTCGCCCGCACCGCGCCGCTGGCCGGCCGCCCGCGCCGCGCCGCCGACGACCTGGCGATGATCTGCTACACCTCGGGCTCGACCGGCGAGCCCAAGGGCGTGATGCACAGCTTCGGCCGCATCACGCGCACGGTCGACTGCATGCTGGCCGACCCGGAGCGCCAGGTGCCCGAAGGCGTGCCCTGGCGCACGCTCTCGTACCTCCCGCTGGCCCACATCTACGAGCGTGCGGTGGTGGCCTGCCGCTGCCTGCAGGCCGGCGACGGCCACATCTTCTTCAGCGAATCGCTCGAGACCTTCATCGACGACGTCAAGCGCGCCCGCCCCACCGTCTTCGTCTCGGTGCCGCGGCTGTGGCTCAAGTTCCAGCAGGGCGTGCTGCAGACGCTGCCGGCCGCAACCCTGGACGCGCTGCTCGACGATCCGGCCACGTCGGCGAGCACGGGCCGCAAGGTGCTGGCCAGCCTCGGCCTGGAGCAGGTGTGCCGCGCCGCGAGCGGGTCGGCGCCCATCGCGCCGGCGCTGCTGGCCTGGTACCGGCGCCTGGGCCTGCCGCTGATCGAAGGCTACGGCATGACCGAAGATTTCGCGTACTCGCACCGTGCCACCCTGAACCATGTGCCCGGCAGCGGTGTCGGCGTGCCCTGCCCCGGGGTGCAGGTGCGCATCGCCAGCGACGGCGAGGTGTTGATCAAGTCACCGGGGCAGCTGGTCGGCTACCACAAGCGCCCGGACCTCGATGCCGCAGCCTTCACCGAGGACGGCTACTTCCGCACCGGCGACCGGGGCGAGCTCGCGCCCGATGGTCAGTTGAGGCTGACCGGCCGGGTCAAGGAGTTGTTCAAGACCGCCAAGGGCAAGTACGTCGCGCCGGCGCCGATCGAAGGCCGGCTGAACGCGCACCCGATGGTCGAGCAGGCGATGGTATCGGGCGTCGGCCAGCCGCAGCCTTACGCGCTCGTGGTGCCGGCCGAAGGCTTGCGCGCCCGGCTCGACGATGCGCAGGTGCGCGATCGCATCGAGTCCGCGATGCACCGCTTGCTCGACGAGGTCAACGCCAGCCTGGCCGCGCACGAACGATTGCAGCGTCTGGTGATCGCGCGCGAGCCCTGGTCGGTGGAGAACGGTTGCCTGACGCCGACGATGAAGATCAAGCGCAGCCGCATCGAAGCTGCGGCTGCGGGCCAGGTCGAAGCCTGGTACGCCGAGCCGGGCCCGGTGGTCTGGGCCTGAGCCGAACCGTTCAGTGCGTCATGCCGCCCTGAGCTTGGGCGTGGCGAACATCGCTTCCATCGCCCTGCGGGTGCGGAAGGCGTTCGTCGTGGTGTCCATCGCCACGTCGGCCCACGACAGGCTCTGGCCCTGGCGCACCGGCCGGACCAGCTTCACCTGGTGGGCCAGGCCCAGCGGCAGGCCACCCTCACCCCGGTTGATATCGACCGAGGTGGCCGCGGGCAGCAGCTTGCCCCAGACGGTGTAGCCACCCTCGCCGTCGAGCATCTCGCCA
>JAABTC010000264.1 GCA_011390055.1 Burkholderiales bacterium
CGCGGACGGGCCATCGTTGCGCATTGCTGCCTGGAAGCTTCTGAGTCCCGCGCGGCGCGCCAATCTGCTGCGCCACTGGCTGCGCTTGCAGGCGGGCCGCGGTGCACCCGACAGCCTGGTGGAGCGCCTGCTCGACGAACTGGCGCGCACAGGCGAGGGCTGCTGGCCCTTCGGCGCGCACATGCTGAGGCGGCACCGAGGGCGCCTGCAACTCGACGCGGCGCCGACTCCGGCGCCGCAGGCCGGCCCAGCCGATGATCCGCAGACGCGCGGGCAGGCCGGCCTGCAATGTTCGCCGGTGGCGCACGGCGGTGTGGCGACGGCCGATCTGCAAGGTGCTGTCTGGCGGGCCCGCCAGGGCGGCGAGCGTTTCCAACGCCAGGCCGGCACACCGCCGCGCAGCTTGAAAAAGCAGTTCCAGGAGGTCGACGTCCCGGCCTGGCTGCGCGACGTTCCGCTGCTGTACGCCGCGGACGGGCGTTTGCTCTTCGTGCCCGGCCTGGGCATCGATGCGCGCGCGCTCGCCGCGCCGGGCCAGCCGCAGTGCGCCTTGTCCTGGCGCGCATGACGCTCGCGATCGGCCCGCCGCCTAGAATCGTGAGTTCTGCCGACAGCACAACTGCCTTCCAGCCATGGCCCTGATCGTTCACAAGTACGGCGGCACCTCGATGGGCTCGACCGAGCGCATCCGCAACGTGGCCCGCCGCGTGGGCAAGTGGGTGCGGGCCGGCCACCAGATCGTGGTGGTGCCCTCGGCCATGAGCGGTGAAACCAACCGACTGCTCGGTCTGGCCAAGGAGCTGTCACCCGCGCAGACCACGAACGCCGTGATGCGCGAACTCGATGCGCTGGCGGCCACTGGCGAGCAGGTCTCGGTCGGCCTGCTGGCGATCGCCTTGATGAACGAAGGCCTGGACGCCGTCAGCTACGCGGGCTGGCAGGTGCCGATCAAGACCGACTCGGCCTACACCAAAGCGCGCATCGAGAGCATCGACGACCAGCGCATCCGCGCCGACCTGGCAGCCGGCCGCGTGGTCATCGTCACCGGCTTTCAGGGCATCGACGGCGAAGGCCGCGTGACCACCCTGGGCCGCGGCGGCAGCGACACCTCGGCGGTGGCCATCGCCGCGGCCATGAAGGCCGACGAGTGCCTGATCTACACCGACGTCGACGGCGTCTACACGACGGACCCGCGGGTGGTGCCCGAGGCGCGCCGCCTGGCCACCATCAGCTTCGAGGAAATGCTCGAGATGGCGAGCCTGGGCTCCAAGGTCCTGCAGATCCGCAGCGTCGAGTTCGCCGGCAAGTACCGCGTGCCGCTGCGCGTGCTGTCGAGCTTCACCGACTGGGACATTGCCATCGACGAAGAGGCCCGTTCGGGCACCCTGATCACTTTCGAGGAAGCTGCCAACATGGAACAAGCCGTCGTCTCCGGCATTGCCTTCAATCGCGACGAAGCCAAGGTCGCCGTGCTGGGCGTGCCCGACAAGCCGGGCGTGGCCTACCGCATCCTGGGTGCCGTGGCCGAGGCCAACATCGACGTCGACATGATCATCCAGAACATGTCGCGCGAGGGCAAGACCGACTTCTCATTCACGGTGCACCGCAACGACTACGCCCGCACGCTCGACCTGCTGAAGACCCAGGTGGCGCCTGCCACCGGCGCGGCCGAGGTGAGTGGCGACCCGCGCATCTGCAAGGTCTCGATCGTCGGCATCGGCATGAAGAGCCATGTCGGCGTGGCTGCGACGATGTTCCGCACGCTGAGCGAGGAGGGCATCAACATCCAGATGATCTCCACCAGCGAGATCAAGACCAGTGTGGTGATCGACGAGAAGTACATGGAGCTCGCCGTGCGCGCGCTGCACCGCGCATTCGGCCTGGACGGCGAGCCGGCTGCCGCTTGACATATCCCGGCGGCAAAGCGCGCGGCGTGCGGGCGTTGGTCTTCGGCGATTGACCTAACGCAAGGAGATCGCAGGCGCCCAAGCGCAGAGTGGCATGGAACCGCTCGAGGCCACCATGAAACCGTCCGCGCTGCGAACCATCCATCGCGAGCATGCCGCGCTGTCGGCCATGTTGCGCTCGCTCCTGCCCCTGCTCGAGCGTTACCGGCGCCGCGGCACGCTGCCCGACTTCGGGGCGTTGCGTGCGATGCTGTTCTACCTGGATGAGTACCCCGAGCAACGACACCACCGCCAGGAGTCGGAGCTGCTGTTCCCCAAGGTACGGGCCCGCTCCCCGCTCGCCCGTGAACTGATCGATCAGCTCGACGAAGACCATCGGCGCAGCGAACGCAGCGTGCGCGATCTCGAACATGCCTTGCTGGGTTTCGAGATGCTCGGCGAGTCGCGCCGGCTGGCGTTCGAGCAGGCCGCCAAACGCTATGTCGATGCGTACCTGGCCCACATGGCCCTCGAGGAGCAGCAGTTGCTGCCCCTGGCGTCGCGCGTGCTGACGCCGGAAGACTGGCTCGAGATCGACGAGGCTTTCGAAGCGAACCAGGACCCGCTCACCGGCCACGCGCCGGAAGCCGAGTTCCAGGCCATCTTCACGCGGATCGTGAACCTGCTGCCCGCGCCGCTCGGGCTGGGCGAAGCGATCTGAGGCTGCGTGGGGTCGCGGCATCAGGGCGCTCTGGTCTGATGCAGGTCAAACAGGCTGGGGGCCCGGCGCTGCAAAGTGCGCCCATGACGCTGACACACGACCTCGAAACGCCGGTGCTGAGCCCGGAACTGCTGGCGCACATGGCCCGGCCTGGCCCCCGCTACACCTCCTACCCCACCGCCGATCGCTTCGGCCCGGATTTCGGCCCGGTCCAGGCCACCGATGCCCTGCACCAGCGCGCGCACAGC
This sequence comes from Burkholderiales bacterium, assembly GCA_011390055.1. GTDB lineage: Bacteria > Pseudomonadota > Gammaproteobacteria > Burkholderiales > Burkholderiaceae_C > CADEEN01. Next base: position 2,856 of record JAABTC010000264.1, read on the forward strand.
CCGGTGGCGGCGGGCCAGCCGCTGTCGGTCTACGTGCACGTGCCATTCTGCGAATCCCTCTGCTACTACTGCGCCTGCAACAAGGTGATTTCCAAGCACCACGAGCGCGCCGCCGAGTACCTCGATGCGCTCGAGACCGAGCTCGCCCTCGTGGCTTCCGCCCTGGGCCCTAAGCCGCAGGTCTCGCAGCTGCACTTCGGCGGTGGCACGCCGACCTACCTGTCGGATGCCGAACTGAGCCGCCTGATGGCCATGCTGCGCCGGCACCTGCAACTGCAGGACGACGCCGAGATGGCCATCGAAGTGGATCCACGCACCGTCGACGCGGGCCGTCTGCAGCACCTGGCCAACCTCGGCTTCAACCGCCTCAGCTTCGGCGTGCAGGATTTCGAACCCAGCGTGCAGGCTGCCGTCCACCGCATCCAGCCGGAGTTCCAGGTCCAGGCCTTGATCGCCAGCGCCCGGCGCATCGGATTCGAATCGATCAACGTGGACCTGATCTACGGCCTCCCGCTGCAGTCGCCCGTCACGATGGCGCGCACCGTCGAGAGGGTGGCGGCGTTGCGGCCTGA
>JAABTC010000265.1 GCA_011390055.1 Burkholderiales bacterium
TAGTCGTCGTCAACGAAGAAGCCGAGCACGCCGTCGTCACTGCGCGTGACTTCCCCGATGCGCACCGGGAACGCGTGCCGCTTGGCCGCCTCCTCGGCGGCGCGCCAGGCGCTGGCCTGTGCTTCGTCGGACAGGTCGAGGTCGTCGGGCGGCCTCAGCTCGAGCCTGAGCTGCGCGCGCACCACCGCGATCGGCCGGCCGACGAGCCCGGCCACGTGCTCGCTGCCGAGCGAGGCCATCGTGTCGACGGTCCACAGCGTCGTGTCCACCGCGCGCAGCAGTGCGGCGAGCGCCGATTCGCGTGGCTGCCCCGGCGTCGCACCGAGTGGCACGCCGCCGCGCCCGGCGGCATCGGCGACGACGAGGCCGCTTGCGAGCCGCCCGAGCGCCAATTGCGACGGCGCGAGCCCATACATCGGCGCCGCATCGGCTGGGCCTTCGCGGCCGGCGGCGATCTCCCACGTGACGCCGCCGCTCACCGCCTCGTGCAGCAGCTCGCCGATCGGACTGCCGTCCACGCCGAACACTTCGAGGCTCTCATCGAGGTGATCCGGCAGCAGGAAGCCGGCGACCGGATTGACCTGCAGCGCCGCCTCCACCTGATCGACGCGCGCCGGCACCCCGACGCTGCCGACCTCGGTGCCCGCCTCCACCCAGCGCAGCGCCCAGCGCGCCGGCCGCAGCAGGCGCGGACCGTAGGCCAGCGCGCCGGCCACGCTCGGCACAGCCAGGCGCGTCGGCGCCAGCGCGGCGGCCACCGGCAGGTCGAGCGTGCGCCCGAACGCATCGACGAGCCGCGCGCGCGCCAGGCGCACGCGACCGGCGAGCACCATGGCAGGCGTTCCGCTCGGCGCCGGCGGGCGCAGCGTGCCGTCGGTGCGAGGCGTGCGGCGCTCGTCGGCCGGCAGGCCCAGCAGCTGCGCGCGCACGCCGCTGAGCGTCGCGCTGGCGACGTCGAGATGCGACACCGCCGCTTCGAGCTCGCGGTAGGCGGCCTCGAGCGTCTCGTCGACCATCCCGGCCTGGACCGCATCGAGCGCATCCTCGGCATCGAGCCAGCGGTCGATCGCCTGCGCGAGCGTGGTCGCGGCGCCGGTGGTGAGCGCGCTGCGGCCGCTCAGCGTGCGCGTTGCGCCGCCCGCGGCAGCGTGGTCGCCTTCGAGGTCGATTGCGCCGAGCGACCAGCCGGCGAGATCGGCGGGGTCGAGCCCTCCGACCTCGACCTCCCATTCGAGCCACAGCGGGATCCACGGCTGTACCCACGCAGTGACGCCCACCGGGCTCGGATCGGCACCGGCGTACAGCGAGAAGCGCCGCAACTGCTCGGCCACCTGCTGCTGCCCGGCACGCTCGCCCGCCTGCACGCGCGCGAGCGCCGCGCGACCGGCCGCCGATCGCAGCGCGCGCGCACGCCGTGCGCCCTGCGGCTGCGCGGCGGAGAACATCGCGGTGGCGCCGTCGTACGTGCCGTCGCTGCCGAAACGCAGCAGCGATTCGGCATGCAGCCGCGTCTCAAGCGGCCGCGGGTTGCCGCCGGACGGCGTCAACGCGCGTGCGATCCACGCGTCGTGGTACGGGTCGAGCAGCACAGCCTCGCGCGCGATGCGCAGGCACTCCGGCGGCAGGCCGCCGTGGTCGAGCCGTTCGATGAAGCGGTCGGGCTCGATCAGCCCGCCGATCGACTCCACGACGTGCTGCGGCCAGCGGCAACCGAGCGTGCCGTCGGCGCTGGCCCGGCCGTCGCCACCATGGCGCAGGCTGCGTGCAGCGCCGCGCACGGCCACCAGCGGCTCTAGCGGCAGGGTCCAGCGCGGCGCCGGGCGGTCGACCACGCGCGCCTGCACGGCACCGAGCACATCGCCCACCCGCGAGCGCGCGAGGCGGTCGATCTGCGCCGCGGTGGCCACCTGGAGGTGCGCTTTCGTCTTCGTCGCCTGCGACGAGAACAGCAGTTGCGCGCTGGCAGCACCGCCGGCACGGCTGCCAGCGGCCCGCTGCGCGGGCGCGGCGGTCGGCGCGCCCCGTTTCGCAGCCCCCGCGAACGCGACCTCGGCGCCGAGCACGGCTTTCTCGAAGCGCCGGTGGTCGCGTCCGACCGCGAGGCCGCCGACGCCGCCGGTCTGCACGCGTTGCTGGAAGCGATCGGTGCCGTCGCTGCCGGCCGGCAGCGAGGCGAAGGCCGAGGCGTGCTCGTGTTCCTCGATCTCGACCAGGCCGTCGGGCGCGGCGAGGCGGTTGACCTTCTGTGCGGTGAACGCGCCGAGCAGCCGCTCCACGCCGCGGCGCTCGCGCTGGCTCGCCGACGCGGCGGCGAAGGCGCCGAGCACATCGTGATCGTGCCAGCCGAGCGCCACCGCGACGCTGGTGGCCGCGGGCTTGCCATCCACCGGCACGCCGCCGGCCACCGGCACGCCGAATACCGCGCCGTGCACCAGCGACGAGCGCAACTGCCACGCCGGCGCGGTGTAGCGCTTGGCGGCCTCGACCGCGAACGGCGAGGCGAGCGTGGCACTGTGCGGCGTGAGCGCGGCGAGCCTGCCGAAGCCGGCGTCGACCGCGGCGGCCGCCGCGGTTGCGCGCTGGGTCGGCGGCTGCTTGCGCGGGCGCTCGTCGAACGGATCGGCCTCGGTGAGTCCGAGGCTCCTGCGCAGCTCGGCCTCGGCGGCAGCGCGCTGCTGCTCGGTCAGCGCACGGCCCCAATCGAGCAGCGGATGCCAGCGCAGCCGTGCCAGCAGTTCGTCGAGCGAGTCGCGGCTTCTCGCGCCGTCCAGCGGATCCAGGCGTGGATCGCTCCACCAGCCGCACACGACATAGCTCGCACAGTCACGGTCGACGCCGGCCGGCGCGAGCGTGGCGAGATCGGCAAGCGAATCGTGGAAGGCAAAGCGGTTCAGCACCGCGTCGTAGGCCGCCGTCCATTGCAGGTCCCCGCCGGCGGTGCCGACGAGGTCCTCCCGCGGCAGCGGCACGCCGGCGGGGGTGCCCCTGGCCTCGCCCTCGCGCCACTGCGCCAGCGGTGTGGCGACCGCGCGATCGGCCTCGATGACGCAGCCGGTCGTGACGATGTCGCGGCCTTGGCGCGGCTGCACGAGGCGCAGCACGAGGAAGCGATCGGGCAGCGGCGCGAGGCCGAAGCGGTTGCCGGTGGCGCTTGTGCTGCCGACGCCTTCGGTGAGGCGCCCGCGCAGCAGCGCATCGGGCATCGCCCAGTGCAGGTGCACGCCGGCCGGGCGCGGCGTGCCGGCTGCGAACGGTGCCGGCATCGCCGCCTGCGGCGACGCGGCACCGGCGGCGCTGCCGGCCAGCAGCATCGGCAGCCGCAGCATCGGCTCGCTGCCGCCGGGCGGCACGTACAGCGCCTGCACGTCCATCGGCACCAGCAGGCGTTGCTCGCGCACGAGGAACTTGTCCCAACTGCCGAT
>JAABTC010000266.1 GCA_011390055.1 Burkholderiales bacterium
TGGCGCGCCGGGCAACATGCGCACACGCGCACCCCGGCCTCGCGCTACCTGCCGGTGGTGGGCATCAAGCTGTTCCTGCACCCGCTGCTGGTGTTTGCGCTGTGCGCGCTGGCGCGCGCGCTCGGCGCGCCGTTGTCGGCCTTCGAAACCACGGTCCTGACGCTCGCAGCGGCGTTGCCGAGTGCCAGCAATGTATCGTTGCTGGCCGAGCGCTACGGCGCCGACAACGGCCGCATCGCCCGCATCATCCTGACCTCGACGGCGGCGGCCTTCGTGAGCTTCAGCCTGCTGGCCTCGGCCTTCGGCGTGTAACACGAAGAACCTGCCGCGGGCGGACATAGTGCACACGCGGCTTCAGGCCACACCGCAAGAACGGGGGGCCGTGTCGGCGCCAGGCGGCACACTGGCGTTGTAACGGCACCCCCGTCCTTAGGAGCTCCCCATGAGAAAAGCCCTGTACATCGCATTGGCCTCGATCGCCTCTGCCATCGCAACCCCATCCTGGTCGGCCCTGGACGTGGGCGTCGGCATCACGATCCGCGAACCCGGCGTGTACGGGCGGATCGAGTTCGGCTCGCAGCCGCCGCCGCCCGTGCTCTACGCGCAGCCGGTGCTGATCCAGCGCCCGACGGTGGTGGTGCAGCAACCCGCGCCGATGTACCTCTACGTGCCACCCGGCCATGCCAAGAACTGGGGCAAGCACTGCGGGCGCTACAACGCCTGTGCTCGGCCGGTCTACTTCGTACAGGAGCAGTGGGTGCAGGAGCGCTACGAAGAGCACCGCGGCAGGGGCCACGGCAAATCCAAGGACAAACACAAGGGCAAGGGCAACAAGCACGACGACTGAGTCGTGCGCTCGAACTAGATCGACAGCGGATCGACGTCGACGGCCCAGCGCAGCACGGCGCGGTGGGCCTTGTCCTGCTTGCGCAGCGCCTGCAGCGCCGGCAACCAGGCTGCGAGCAGGCGCTGCAGCGCGACGCGCGAGCCCGATTCCAGCAGCATCTGCATGCGTTCGACATCCGCCACGCGCGACAGCGGCGGCGGCACCGGCGGATAGACGCTCACGCCCTGCACTTCCGGCAGCAACGCTGCCACCTCGGCCGCAGCCTGCAGGAACGCCGTGGCCACCTCGGCACTGCGCGCTTCGGCACGCAACAGGGCCAGGCTCGAAAACGGAGGCAGACCGGCCATGCGCCGCTCCTGCAACTGGCTCGCGGCGAATGCGCTGTAATCGTGCGTGCGCAGCGCCGCGTACAGCGGGTGGCGGGGGTGCCAGGTCTGCAACCACATCTCGCTCGAAGCCGCCTGTGACGCATCGCGGCCGGCCCGGCCCGCGGCCTGCATCAGCAGCGCGAAGAGCCGCTCGGGCGCCCGGAAGTCGCTGGCGAACAGACCCCCGTCGGGGTTGATCGCGGCCACCAGCGTGATGTGCCGGAAGTCGTGCCCCTTGGCCACCATCTGGGTGCCCACCAGCACGTCGATCTCGCCCGCGTGCACGGCGCCGAGCTGGGCCTCGAGCATGCCTTTGCCGCGCGTGCTGTCGGCATCGATGCGGCCGATGCGCGCCCCGGGCAAGGCCTGCACCAGCTGCTCTTCGAGCCGTTCGGTGCCGCGCCCGACGGGCTGGATGTCGAGGTTGCCGCACTCGGGGCAGGCCTTCGGCACGCGCTGGCTGTAGCCGCAGTGGTGGCAGCGCAGCGTTCGATCGCGCTTGTGGAACACGCGCCACGCGCTGCAGTGCGGGCACGCACTCTTCCAGGCGCAGGCGCCGCAATGCAGCACCGGCGCATAGCCGCGGCGGTTGAGCAGCAGCAAGCTTTGCTCGCCGCGCGCCACGCGCTCCCGCAGGGCGTCCAGCAGGGGCGCCGACAACCCGCTGCCCCCGGGCGCGTCGCGCGGCTGCAGGTTCATGTCGACCGTGCGCACGCGCGGCAACACGCCGGCGCCGATGCGTTCGGGTAGCGCCAGCCGGCGGTAGGCACCCTCCTCGGCGCGCTGCCAGCTCTCGAGCGACGGCGTGGCCGAGCCGAGCACCACCGAGATGCCTTCGAGGCGGCCGCGGTACACCGCCAGGTCGCGCGCCGAGTAACGTGCGCCTTCCTGCTGCTTGAATGACGGGTCGTGTTCCTCGTCGACCACGATCAGACCCAGCCGCGGCATCGAAGCGAAGATCGCCAGCCGCGTGCCGAGCACCACCCCGGCGTGGCCCTGGTGTGCGGCCAACCAGCTGCGCAAGCGTTGGGCCGGCGTCAGGCCGCTGTGCAGCGAGACGAGCCGGTGCCCGGCAAAGCGCGCCGCAAAACGCGCCTCGAGCTGCGGCGTGAGGTTGATTTCGGGCACCAGCACCAGCACTTGGCGGCCTGCAGCCAGCGCCTGCGCCGCCGCCTGCAGGTAGACCTCGGTCTTGCCACTGCCGGTCACGCCGTGCAACAGATAAGTGGCAGGCTCGGGGGCGCACAGTGCCGCGACGGCAGCGCGTTGCCCGTCGGACATTTCGGGCGGCGCGGCGCCCGGCGCGTTGGATAGGGGCGGGTTGGCAAGAGTGTCTGCGGCGCGCTTGCGCACCAGCCGGCGTTCCAGCTGCGTGGCGTCGATGCGACGCAGTTCGGGCGGGAGCACCGCCAGGGCCAGCTCGCCCAGATGGCGTTGGTAATAGCCTGCCGCAAACCCGACCAGCTGGCGCCAGGCCTGCGAGAGCGGCTCCAGGGTGCACAGCGCTTCCCGCACCGGGCGCAACGGCACGGTGGCGTCGGTTGTGGAACCGTCTGCATGCCAGACGATCCCCGCCACATCCCGCTTGCCCAATGGCACCCGCACGAGGGTTCCGGGCATGAGCGCCTGCTCACTTGTGTAATCGAACCAGGGGGCCAGCCCCGCGTGGTGCGGAGCCTCGACGCAGACGCTGACGATCATTTCATGATTCGGAACGGTAGGTGCGCCACTTGCAGCGCAATGCTCTGCTGAGCTTGAACGATCGGCGCTAACTTGATGATTTCAAAGGCTTCGATGCCAACGACCTGTCTGTGGATAACTTTGTGGGCAAATTGTCCACCAGCCCGAGAACTTATTGAAACAACTGCAAAAGCACCTTGCGCGACCGCCGTAGCGATGGCGCGACAGTCAATGAAATCAACAACTTACCCGGGATTATGGCAAACCCTAATGGCAAGCTTGGGCGCACATTTTTTGCTGCGCCGCACTTGCTTTTGTGGGGATAAGTTGCCCTGAGTGCTTACTTACCGGTGAGGCTGCGAAGGCGAGCGGTGTGCGAATAGCGGTGCACTTCGTCGACCAGCGCTGCAACGGCTTCGGGGGGCGTGTGCTGGTTGATCCCATGGCCGAGATTGAAGATATGACCGTTGCATGCGCCCGCGGCGTCGCCCGCCGCATGCCCGGCGGCATACCGGTCG
>JAABTC010000267.1 GCA_011390055.1 Burkholderiales bacterium
AAGCCGGCACCATCCAGGGGCGGCTCGACCTGGCCAAGTACATCACCTTGCCCAAGGGCGAATTGGCCGGCCGCGTGCTGCTGGTCGACGACCTCGCCGACTCGGGCATCACGCTGCGCGCGGTGGTCGACCGGCTGCGCAGCATGCCGTCGATCAGCGAATTGCGCTCGGCGGTGCTCTGGACCAAGGGTGCGTCGAGCTACACGCCCGACTACCACGTCGAGATGCTGCCCACGAGCCCCTGGATCCACCAGCCGTTCGAGGAGTACGACAACCTTCGACCCGACGCGCTGGCGAAGAAATTCTCGATCTGACCGACACGGGTCCGGCACAGCCAGGGCCTCAAAAAAAGAAGGGCCTGCACACTGTGCAGGCCCGCTCTCGATCCAACATTGTCTGGTGCCCAGAAGAGGACTCGAACCTCCACGGAGTTACCCGCTAGTACCTGAAACTAGTGCGTCTACCAATTCCGCCATCTGGGCATTTCAGGAAGCAGGACTTTATCATCAAAACGCGACTCTCTTCCCCCACCGCGCCTCTCGGCGCCGCCCTCATGAGCGAGGTCGAAGGCACCGTGCAAGGCCACCGCGACGGGCATGGCTTCGTCACCCGCGACAACCGCACCGAGACCGACATCTACCTGTCGCCCCAGGAAATGCGCGCGGTGCTGCACCGTGACCGCGTGCGCGTGCGCATCGTCCGCTACGACCGCCGCGGCAGGCCCGAAGGCCAGGTGCTCGACATCCTCGAGCGCCGCAAGTCGCCGATCATCGGCCGCCTGCTGCACGAGAGCGGCATCTGGATCGTGGCCCCGGAGGACAAGCGTTATGCGCAGGACATCCTGATTCCGAAGAACGCCACCGCGAGCGCCCAGGCCGGGCAGGTGGTGGCGGTGGAACTGACCGAACCTGCCTCGATGTTTTCGCAGCCGGTCGGTCGCGTCAGCGAAGTGCTGGGCGAGATCGACGACCCCGGCATGGAGATCGAGATCGCGGTGCGCAAGTACGACGTGCCGCACCGCTTCTCGCCCGAGACGCTGGCGCAGGCGGCCGCGCTGCCCGAGCGTCTGCGGCCGGCCGACCGCAAGCACCGCGTCGACCTGACCGACGTGGCGCTCGTCACGATCGACGGCGAGGACGCACGCGATTTCGACGACGCGGTGTACTGCGAGCCGATCGATGGCGGCCGCGGACGCAACAAGAAGAGCGGCTGGCGGCTGATCGTCGCGATCGCCGATGTCAGCCACTACGTCAAGCCCGGCGAGCCGCTCGACGCGGATGCGTACGAGCGCGCCACCTCGGTCTATTTCCCGCGTCGCGTGATCCCGATGCTGCCCGAGAAGTTGTCCAACGGCCTGTGCTCGCTGAACCCCGGCGAGGACCGGCTGGCGATGGTCTGCGACATGGTGGTCGGTGCTGCCGGCGAACTCGAGGCCTACCAGTTCTATCCCGCTTTGATCCACTCGCAGGCACGCTTCACCTACACCGAGGTGGCGGCGATCCTGGGCAACACGCGAGGTCCCGAGGCGGCCCGGCGGGCTGACCTGGTGCCGCATCTGGTGCACCTGCACGAGGTCTACCGGGCGCTGCTGAAGCAGCGCAGCCAGCGCGGCGCGATCGACTTCGAGACCACCGAGACGCAGATCGTCTGCGATGCCAACGGCCGCATCGAGAAGATCGTGCCGCGCACCCGCAACGAGGCGCACCGCCTGATCGAGGAGGCGATGCTGGCGGCCAACGTCTGTTCGGCCGACTTCATCGCGCAGGCCAAGCACCCAGCGCTGTACCGCGTGCACGAAGGCCCGACCCCGGAAAAGAAGGTTGCACTGCAGAACTACCTGAAGGCGCTCGGCCTGGGGTTGACGGTCAGCGACGATCCGAAGCCGCGCGAGTTCCAGGCCCTGGCCGACGCCACGAAGGACCGCCCCGACGCGCTGCAGATCCACACCATGCTGCTGCGCTCGATGCAGCAGGCGATCTACACCGCCACCAACGCCGGCCACTTCGGCCTGGCCTACGACGCCTACACGCATTTCACCAGCCCGATCCGCCGCTATCCCGACCTGCTGGTGCACCGCGCGATCAAGGCCATCCTGCACGGCAAGCGCTACCACATCGACAGCGGTGCGGTCGAGAGCGCACCGGCCGTGCGCAAGGCCGGCAAGGCCCCCAAGCCCCATGCGCAGGAGGGCGAACAATGGGAGGCCGCCGGTGCCCATTGCAGCGCCAACGAGCGGCGCGCCGACGAAGCCTCGCGTGACGTCGAAGCCTGGCTGAAATGCCGCTACATGCGCGACCGCCTGGGCGAGGAGTTCGCCGGCACCGTGACCGCGGCCACCGCCTTCGGACTCTTCGTGCAGCTCGATGCGTTGTACGTGGAAGGACTGCTGCACATCACCGAACTCGGCGGCGAGTACTACCACTTCGACGAAGCGCGGCAGGAGCTGCGCGGCGAGCGCACGGGCGTGCGCTACGGGGCCGGTGCGCGCTTGCGCGTGCAGGTCAGCCGGGTCGACCTGGACGGCCGCAAGATCGACTTCCGGCTGGTGCGTGAAGGCCAGGATGACCGCCTGGTGGGCAAGGGGCGCGACCCCGCGCCCCGACGCCGCGCCAGTGCCAGCGCGAGTGCCGTCGAGGAGCTTGCGGCTGTGAAGGACAGCGACATCGCCGTCAAGCAGGCCACGCGCCGGCGCAAGGCCGGGCAAGCCGGCGGCAAGCGTGCGACGACGGCGCGTGCCGGTCGCGGCGACAAGAAGAGCACGGCGCGCGGCGGCAAGTCACGCTGAGACGGCACGGGCGAACTCGCCCTAGCTAGAGGCGCAGACACTCGACCAGTTCGCTGGCGCTGAGCGTGGATCGCAAGGGCGCGTGCGCCCAGGAGCCCGCGCCGTGTTGCGCGGCTGTCGGCTCCGCAGCGTGTCCATGCGTCCAGCAGGCGGCTTGCACCAGGCTTTGAAGGCCGTCCGGTGTCGACGTGGCACCGTAGGCCGACCAGAGCCCCCCGAGCCAGCCTGCCAGAACGTCACCGGTGCCGGCATTGGCCAGCCGCGCATTGCCGCTCGCGTTGATGCGCGGGGTCTGGCCGGGCGCTGCGATGACACTGCCCGAACCCTTCAAGAGCACCACACAAGTCCAGCGCTCGGCCAGGCCCTGGGCGTGCCGCAGCCGGTCGGCCTGGATCGCCGAGGCCTCGGGCAGGCCTGCCAGCCGCGCCGCTTCGAGCGGATGCGGCGTCAGCACCGTCGCAAAGCTGCGCGCCGCACGCGCCTGCAGCTGGGTTTGCAGGGCGGGGTCGGCGGCCACGGCGTTCAGTGCATCGGCATCCAACACCAGGCGGGCCGCCCGGGCCAGCAGCAGCGGCAGAACGGCCGCGACCGCCTGGCCACCGCCACAGCCGCAGACCACGGTA
>JAABTC010000268.1 GCA_011390055.1 Burkholderiales bacterium
TCAGAAAGCCTCAGAAAAAATTCTCCTCCCCTTGGAATATCGATTGTATTATAGCGAGATTTTAATCCCTCCAAATACCGGCGCCTACTTGTCCACGGTCTACACGCCGCTCTGGGTCGAGGGCATGACCGCGGGCCGCGGCTGGATCGCGCTGGCGCTCACCACCTTCGCCACCTGGCGCCCGCTGCGCGTGCTGCTCGGCGCCTACCTCTTCGGCGGCGTGACGATGCTGCAGTTCCACCTGCAGGGCCAGGGGGTGCAGGTGCCGAGCCAGTTCCTCGTGATGCTGCCCTACCTGGCCACCATCGTCGTGCTGGTGCTGATCTCGAGCAACGCGGTCTGGATCCGGGCCAACATGCCGGCGTCGCTGGGCAAACCGTTCACGCCGGGAAGTTGACCTCCGCCGCGGGCCGCGGCCTCGCCACCGCGAACCCTGACCCGCGCGAACCGCGCCCAACGCCTCGTGTGACGTCGCAAGGGCTGTGTCTCGATGTGCGGGGCTCATCGAGAAAAGCCTGATTTCAAGCGCATTGCAGCGATTTGCGGCGGTGCAACCGTAACGCGCAGACACGTTATGTGCGGCGGCGCACAGACCATGCTGCGGCGCAAAACTACTTTGCGGCTGCGGCTTCGGCGCTCCGGCACTCAGTCGGTGCAAGACAGGCTTCGCGCCCGCGGCGTGCCCGACCTGTCGAACCGCCTCCTCCAATCCAGCCCTACCTTGGTGCAAAGGACCTGCATTGGTCAGCAATACGATCATCGGCGTGCCGCTCGAGCCGCAGCCGATCCTGAAATCGATGGTGTGCGGCGACACGCCGGAAGAGGACCCCCAGGACGTCGAGTCGAGCCTGCGGCTGTTCAAGATCCGCAGTGCCGATTCGGAAGGCCAGCGCAGCCTGGCCAGCATCCTGATCAACCGCATGTATGCCACGCGCGGCTACCGCACCGCGCCCCTGCCGGGCCGGCCGCCGCCGACGCGGATCACCTTGCTGGCCTGCGAGCACGACGCGGTCATCGGCACCATCACGGTGGGCTTCGATTCGCCCGCCGGCCTGCATGTCGATGACCCGTTCGGCTGCGAGACGCGGCGCCTGCGCGAAGCCGGCCGGCGCATGTGCGAGTTCACGACCTTGGCGATGGACAGCGTGGTGCGCTCCAAACGCGTGCTGGCCTCGCTGTTCCATGTCGCCTACATCTTTGCGCACCGCATGATGGGCTTCGACAGCTTGCTGATCGAGGTCAACCCGCGCCATGTGCGTTATTACGAGCGCATGCTCGGCTTTCAAGTCATCGGCGAGCAGCGCCTGAACCGCCGCGTGAACGCGCCGGCGGTGCTGCTGTGCCTGGACTTCTCGCATGCCCAGTCGCAGATCGAAAAGCTCGGCGGGCAACCCGAGCTGGCGCTGCACGACCGGTCGCTGTACCCCTACTTCTTCTCGGTCGAAGACGAAGCCGGCATCGTCGGGCGTCTGAAGCGGGCCGAGGGCGACGCTGCAGCGATGGCGCAAGCGGCCTGATGGCCCGGCCGGAATGACGTCGCTGCTCGGGTTCTCCTACGACGAAGCCTTCTCGCGCAATCTCGGTTGGGTGACCGAGGCCGAACAAGCACGGCTGAGGGCCTCGCGCGTGTGCATCGCCGGGCTCGGCGGCGTCGGCGGGGTGTACCTGCTGACGCTGGCACGGCTGGGCGTCGGCGCGTTCTCGGTGGCGGAGTTCGACACCTACGCGCTGGCCAACTTCAACCGGCAGGTCGGCGCGACGCTGTCGACGATCAACCGGCCGAAGGTCGACGTGATGCTCGAGATGGCGCGCGAGATCAATCCGCAGCTCGACATCCGCGTGTTCGACCGGGGGCTGGACGCCAGCAACCTCGACGATTTCCTGGCCGACGGCAACCTCTACCTCGACGGCCTGGACTTCTTTGCGCTGGCGATCCGGCGCGAGGTCTTCGCCCGTTGCGAGCGACTGCGCATCCCCGCGGTCACTGTCGCGCCGCTGGGCATGGGCGCGAGCTTGTTGAATTTCGTGCCGGGCGGGATGAGCTTCGAGTCGTACTTTCGGCTGGAAGGGCAAACCGAGGACGAGCAGGCGCTGCGTTTTCTGGTCGGCCTGTCACCCGCGATGCTGCAGATGGCCTACCTGGTCGACCCCTCGCGGGTGGACCTGGCCAACCGACGCGGGCCCTCGACCGCCATCGGCGTGCAGCTGTGCAGCGGCATTGCGGCCACGCAGGCGGTCAAGCTGTTGCTCGGGCGCGGGCGGGTGATCGCAGCCCCGGCCGGCCTGCACTTCGACGCGTTCCGCAACCGACTCGCCCGGACTTGGCGGCCCGGCGGCAACGACCACCCCTTGCAGCGACTGCTGCTGCGCGTGGTGCGCCGGCGCCTGATGCAGCGCAAGACGCGGGCTGTGCCATGAGGCCGCGGCCCGAGATGGTGCAAGCGCTGTTGCAGGCCGGCCTGCGCGCGCCGTCCGCAGACAACCGGCACACGCTGCGCTTTGCCTGGCGCGGTGACACCCTGCAGATGCTCAGCACCGATGCGCCGAGCTGGGCCGGCTTGCCGCACCGCCGGCTGCTGGCCCACCTGGCCTACGGCGCAGTGCTCGAGAACCTGCATCTGCGCTCGCTCGAGTTGGGGCTGGCACTGCACAGCCGGGTGTTCCCCGACGCGGCGGTGCCGCACCGGATTGCCGAGCTGCAGTGGACGGCCACCTCGCAGCGCGCAGATCCGCTGTCGACCCACATCGAAGCGCGCCACACCAACCGGCGCTTCTACCAACGCGCGCGGCTTCCACGTGCCGTGATCGAATTCCTGAATGCGGCGGCGCTGCACGTCCCCGGCACGCAATTGCGCTGGCTCGACATGCCGGCGCAACGCAGCGCCGCGTTGCGCGCCATCCGCCTGGCCGAAACCGAGCGCTTCAAGCAGCGCGAACTGCACCACGAGCTGTTTTCGGCGGTGCGCTTCGACGTGGGCTGGAAGGGCAGCGCCGACGCCGGCTTGCCGCCCGCGGCGCTCGAGGTCGAGCTGCCGATGCGTGCCCCCTTCGCCGCGTTGCGCCACTGGCGCGTGATGCGCAGCGCCTCCTGGCTCGGCATGCACCACGCCCTCGGCCTGCGCGCGGGTTACCTGCCGGCCGCGCTGTCACCCCACATCGGGCTCGTGCTGGCCGAAGAAGGCCCCGGCCACGTGCCGGCGGCAGCCCTGCAGGCAGGACGCGCGATGCAGCGCGTGTGGCTGGCCGCACAGGCGCAGGGGCTGGCTTTGCAGCCGATGGCGGCGGCCACGGTGTTGATGGTGCAGGAACCGGTCGGCGGTTGGGTCAGGTCGGCGGTTCAGTCGCGCATCGAGGCTGCGATGCACCTCGCCGCACCGGGTTCGCAAGGTCATAAACCTTGCTTGCT
>JAABTC010000269.1 GCA_011390055.1 Burkholderiales bacterium
TGCATTTCCGCATCGAGCACGTCGCGCGGCAGGCGGTACTTGGGAATCCCGAAGCGCATCATCCCGCCGACCTTCGGGCCGGCCTCGAGCACGGTCACTGCGTGGCCGCAGCGCCGCAGCTGGTAGGCCGCGGACATGCCCGAGGGCCCCGCGCCGACCACCAGCACCTTCTTGCCGGTCTCGATCTTCGGCAGGGCGAAACGCCAGCCCTTGGCGAGCGCCTCGTCCCCGAGAAAGCGTTCGACCGAATTGATGCCCACCGCCGCGTCGATCTTGCCGCGGTTGCACGCCCCTTCGCAGGAGTGGTAGCAGACGCGGCCCATGATGGCGGGAAACGGGTTGTCGCGGGTCAAGTGGTGCCATGCGGCTTCGTAGTGGCCGGATTCGGCGTGGTACAGCCAGCCCTGGATGTCTTCACCGGCGGGGCACTGGGCGTTGCAGGGCGGCAGGCGGTCGACATATTGCGGGCGCTCGGTGCGCCAGCTGCCGGTCTTGTTGGCCAGCGACGAGCCTGGGTCCAGGGTGATCGCAAAGGGCTTGTCCATCAGGCCTCCACGGCGTCGAGCAGCTTGAAGCGGCGGATGTTGCGGTCGGCATCGGCCTGGATGCGCGCCAGCATCTCGGGTTGCCCGGGCGAGCCGAACAGGTGCGCGAAACGCTTCTGCGGTTTCAGGTAGTCCTCCACCGGCACGCGGCGGCGGATCTTCGTCATGCTCGTGACCTCGCCCCTTTCGGCCTCGAAGACCGGGAAGATGCCGGTTTCGCGCGCCAGTCGCGCCAGCTTGATGGTGTCGTGGCTGGCCGAACCCCAGCCGAGCGGGCAGGGCACCAGGATGTGCAGGTAGCGCGCGCCGTGCAGGCTCATCGCCTTTTCCACCTTTGCCTCGAGGTCGTGCAGGTCATCGACCGTGGCCGTGGCGACGTACGGGATCTCGTGGGCCATCGCGATCAGCGGCAGGTTCTTGCCCTGGCCGAACGCGGCCCCGGGCGCAGCGCCGACGGCCATCGTGGTGGCCGTGCGCGCGCCGGCCGGGGTGGCCGAACTGCGCTGCACGCCGGTGTTCATGTAGGCCTCGTTGTCGTAGCAGATGTAGAGCACATCGTCGTTGCGCTCGAACATGCCCGACAGGCAGCCGAAGCCGATGTCGGTGGTGCCGCCGTCGCCGCCCTGGGCGATCACGCGCACCCCGTGCCGGCCCTTGACCTTCATCGCCGCGGCGATGCCCGTGCCGACCGCCGCGGCGTTGCCGAACAGCGAGTGGATCCAAGGCAGCTGCCACGACGTCTCGGGGTAGGGCGTGGAGAAGACTTCGAGGCAGCCGGTGGCGTTGGCCGCGATCAACTGGCCCTGCGTCGCGCGCATCGCCGCATCGACCGCATAGCGCGCCCCCAGCGCTTCGCCGCAACCCTGGCAGGCGCGATGGCCTGAGTTCAGCGAGTTGTTGCGGTCGGCCGAGGCCTGCACGCTGCGTTGCTCGGGTGCGAGCAGGCGGTTGCCGACAGTGAAGGTGCCGGTCTGGTAGAACTTGACGGGCTGGGTCATGTCAGGTCACCTTCGACGCCACGGCACCCACGTCGCGCAGCAGGTTCTCCGCGATCGGTCCGCTGCGGCGCACCTGGGCTTCGCGTTCGAGCTGCCGGTTGACGATGCCCCAGTCGAGATCCATGAAGGTGAGCGGGGGCAGCTGGTCGGTGATCGCCTCGCGCAGCGTGCGTTGCAGCGAGGCCTTGGTGATGGCGCGTCCGCCCAGGCCGGCCACCACCGTGTAGCTGTGCAGCTGCACGCCCGACAGCGCCAGCCGGACGTCGGTCGAGACCACCCCGCCCAGGCCGACGGAAAAACTCTTCTCGAGCACCACCACGCGCTCGGCGCCTTCCAGCGCGGCACGCACCGCGGCCAGCGGAAACGGGCGGAACGACTGGATGCCGAGCACGCCGATCTTCACGCCGTCGGCGCGCATCTCGTCGATCGTGTCCTTCAGCGTGCCGAGCACCGAACCCAGGGCGACGACGATGGTCTGCGCGTCATCGATCCGGTAGCCGCGCACCAGGCCGCCCGAGGCGCGGCCGAAGCGCGCGTTGAATTCTTCGGCGATGCGCGGGATGCGTTCCAGCGCCGACAACTGCTTGGCATGCGCCAGGTAGCGGACTTCCATGAAGGCCTCGGGCCCGACCATCGCGCCGATCGACACCGGCTCGGCCGGATCGAGCACCTGGCGCGGTTCGTAGGGCGGCAGGAAGGCATCGACCTCGGCCTGGTCGGGCATGTCGACGCGCTCGTAGGCGTGCGTCAGGATGAAGCCGTCCATGCAGACCATGACCGGCATCGACAACTCCTCGGCCAGCTTGAAGGCCTGGATGTGCAGGTCGAGTGCCTCCTGGTTGGTCTCGGCAAAGAGCTGGATCCAGCCGCAGTCGCGCTGGCTCATCGAATCGCTGTGGTCGTTCCAGATGTTGATCGGCGCGCCGATCGCGCGGTTGGCCACCGTCATCACGATCGGCAGGCCCAGGCCCGAGGCGTTGTAGACCGCCTCGGCCATGAACAGCAGGCCCTGGCTGGCGGTGGCGGTGTAGCTGCGCGCGCCGGCGGCCGAGGCGCCGATGGCCACGCTCATCGCCGCGAACTCGCTCTCGACATTGATGAACTCGCACGGCGTCAAGGCGCCGCTCTTCACGAGCCGGCCGAGGCCTTCGACGATGTGCGTCTGTGGCGAGATCGGGTAGGCGCAGATGACCTCCGGGCGGCACAGCGCCACCGCCTCGGCGACCGCCTGCGAGCCTTCAATTTGCTTGAGCATGGGACAGTTCCTGCATCTCGCGCTGCACGAAGGCGAAAGCCTGGGCGGCGCCGGCGATGTTGCCCTCGGCCACCTTGCCGCTGAAGGTGTCGCGGATCGCGTGCGCAACGGCGTCCAGCGTGATCAGCCCCGAGAGTGCCGCAAAGCCGCCCAGCAGCACGGCGCCCGGCAGCGGCCGACCCAGGTGCTCGAGGGCGATCTCTGTGGCGGGCACCGTGACCAGGCGCTCGCGACGAAAGCGCTGTTCGATCTCCGCCAGACCCAGATCGTGGAAGCTGCGCTGGCTGTTGATCAGGACGTAGCCGTCTTGGTGCAGGCCCTGGAAGACATCGACCTGGTGCAGCAGGGTCGGGTCCTGCACGATCAGCACGTCGGGGGCCAGCACCGGCTCGCGCAGGCGGATGGCACGGTCGTCGATGCGGCAGAAGGCCACCACCGGTGCGCCGGTGCGCTCGGAGCCGAAGCTCGGGAACGCCTGCGCATGGCGGCCCTGCTCGAAGGCGGCGATCGACAGCAACTCGGCCGCCGTGACCACCCCTTGACCGCCGCGGCCATGAATTCGAATCTGCAGCACCGGCCGAGCTCCCGGGTTGTTT
>JAABTC010000270.1 GCA_011390055.1 Burkholderiales bacterium
AGGCCTGCGCGATGGCCTGCGCATCGGGCTCGTTCCACAGGCGGTCGGCGCGCCGCTCCGCATCGTCGTCCTTCTTGACTTTCGGATCGAACCACTTGCCTTCGTAGCTGCCGGCCTGCGCGGCGAAGCTCGCCTTGACCTCCCAGTAGGGCCGCGAGACGTGCTTGCGGATCTTCTCTTCGCGCTCGACCACGATCGACAACGTCGGCGTCTGCACGCGACCGACGGTGGTCAGGAAGAAGCCCCCGTCGCGCGAGTTGAACGCCGTCATCGCACGCGTGCCGTTGATCCCCACCAGCCAGTCGGCCTCGCTGCGGCTGCGTGCGGCGTCGGCCAGTCCGAGCATCTGCTTGTCGCTGCGCAGCGCGTCGAAGCCGTCGCGGATCGCCTGCGGCGTCATGCTCTGCAGCCAAAGCCGCTTGATCGGTTTGTCGATCGGCTTCTTCTCGCTGCCGGCGTACTGCACGATCAGCCGGAAGATCAGCTCGCCCTCGCGACCGGCGTCGCAGGCGTTGATCAGCTCGCCGACGTCCTTGCGCTTGACCAGCTTGACGACGGCGTTCAGGCGCGACTTGGCCTTGTCGATCGGCGCCAGGTCGAAGTGCGGCGGCACCACCGGCAGGTGGGCGAAGCTCCACTTGCCACGCTTGACGTCGAATTCCTCGGGCGCCTTGATCTCCACGAGGTGACCCACGGCCGAGGTGACGATGTAGCGCTCGCTCTCGAAATGCTCGGCATGCTTCTCGAACTTCCCCGCACTCGGTGTGAGCGCCCGCACGATGTCCTGCGCAACGCTCGGCTTCTCGGCAATGATGAGTGACTTGTCCATGTGGTCGTCGTATCCCTGGTGCTTGGCGGCAGCCCGCCCCGTGGGGTGGCAACGCCGCCTACATACAATCCGCCGTCTCGCGCGCACGCACACACGCGCGCGCACCCATGGAATCAATGTACCGAATGAAGTCCGACCCGCAAGATCTCGTTGTCGAAGCCCCCCGCGACGCTGTCCCGCCCACCCCCGCGCGAAGCGCGCCCGGCCGTCGCATCCAGGTGCGTCGCTCGGGTATTCATGGCAAGGGCGTGTTTGCGTTGTTGGCCTTGAAGAAAGGCGAGACGGTGGTCGAGTACACCGGCGAGGTGATTTCCTGGACGGAGGCACTGCGCCGCCATCCGCACGATCCGAGCGATCCGCAGCACACCTTCTACTTTCACATCGACGACCGCAACGTGATCGACGGTGCGCGTGGCGGCAACGCTTCACGCTGGATCAACCACGCATGCACGCCGAATTGCGAGGCCGACGAGATCGACGGCCGCATCTTCATCAAGGCCTTGCGCGCCATCAAGCCGGGCCAGGAACTGTTCTACGACTACGGCCTGACGATCGACGAACGCTACACGCCGAAGCTGAAGAAGCTCTACCCCTGCCGCTGCGGCACGCGCAACTGCCGCGGCACCTTGCTGGCGCCCAAGCGTTGAGCGCCATGCGCCCCGCCGATGCCGAGCCGAAGCCGACAACGCCCGCGTTCGTGGCGATGAGGTCGAGGCGTCGCGGCCGTGGCAAACGCAGGCCTTGTGGCAGCAGCTCGAGCCATGGCTGCCCGGCCTGTCGATCGAAGTGCTGGCGCAGACCGAGTCGACCAACAGCCTGCTGCTCGAGCGCGCACGCCTGGGCAGCGGGCGGCACGGCGCGCGCGGGCCGGCGCCCGGCGAAGTGGCGCACGTGCGCACGCGCGGTGGCGACACCGAGCCGAAAGCGCGCCGCGCCGAGCCGGGCTCTGCGGAGGTTGACGCGGCATTCGGCCGGCGCGCCGGTGACACCCAGCCGGCGCTGGTGGTGGCGGAACAGCAGACGTTGGGTCGCGGCCGGCTGGGGCGCACCTGGCATTCGCGTGCCGGCCAGTCGCTGACGTTCTCGCTTTCCTTGGCCTTGGCGCCGCGCGACTGGCTCGGCCTGTCGCTGGCCGTGGGCGTGGCGCTGGCCGACGCGCTGGAGCCGCCCGAGCCGGGACAGGCGCCGCGCCTGGGATTGAAATGGCCGAACGACCTGTGGCTGCTTGACCGCGGGAGCGCGGCCGCAGCAGCGGCGCAACCCGGGCGCAAGCTCGGCGGCGTGCTGATCGAGACCGTGGCCGTCGGCCACCAGCGCATGGTGGTGGTCGGCGTGGGACTGAACATCGCGCCGCTGGAGGCCGCCTGTGGCCCCGGACGACGTGAATTCAGCAGCGGCTGCGCCAGCCTGCAGGAGATCGACACCACCGCCAGCGCGCCCGCGGCCCTGCACCGCATCGCGTTCCCCTTGGTGCGGGCGCTGCGGCAATTCGAGCGCGAAGGCTTTGGCGGCTTCGCCACCGCCTATGCGCGGCGCGATCTGCTGCGCGGCCGCGCCGTCGAAACCCGCGATGCGCTGCAGGGCGTTGCCATCGCCAGCGGCATCGCCGAAGGCGTCGGTCCGACGGGCGCCCTCTGGTTGCGCACGGCCAGCGGGCTGGAAGAGGTGACCAGCGGCGAAGTGAGTGTGCGCCTGTCAGCGAGCGACGCCTGATGCTGCGCTGGGTGGTCGGTGTCCTGCTGCTGGCCAACCTGGGCTTCTGGGCCTGGCAGTCGGGCGTGCTCGGCAGCCTCGGCCCGGTCCCCGAGCGGGACCCGTCCCGGCGCGACCAGCAACTGCGGCCCGAGAGCCTGCGCATCCTGCCTGCGACGGCACCCCAGCCGCAGCCCGCAGCCCCAGCCGCATCCAGCGCGGTCCCGCGTGCAGTCAACCCGGGCAACGGACCGTTGTCGCAGCCAACGGCGAGCTTGCCGAGCCCCGGCCTGGCCGGGGTGTGTCTCGAAGCCGGCCCCTGGGCCGCCGAGGGCGCCGACGAGGCCGAGCGCGTGTTGGCCGGCTCCGGCTTGGCGCCGGGCAGCTGGCAGCGTCTGCGGCAGGACGTGACCGCCCAGTACGCCGTGGTGCTCGGCCCCTTCAACAGCCGCGAGTCGGTGCAGGCCAAGCGCGAAGAGCTGGGGCGGCTGCGCCTGGTCGCTGAAGAGCTGGCCCTGCGGTCCGACGGCAGCGCCGCGAACGCGCCGCGCCCGGCCCTCGCGCTGGCGCGCTACGACGCGCGGGCGGCGGCGGAGGCCGGCCTGGCGGCCTACAGCCAGCGCGGCGTTCGCACCGCCCGGGTGACCCAGCTGCGCAGCGCCGGCACCGAGCATCGGGTGCGCGTGCCCACCGCGCCACCAGCGCTGGCCGAGCAGCTGCGGCGCTTCAACGACCCCGCGCTCGGGGCCGGCTTCCAGCCGTGCGAGGCCGCACGCTGAGACCGGCGCCACTGAGCGCCCAGCTCGCCAGCGCCAGGCCCAGCAGGGCCCACGCGCCCATGGCACCACCGCCACTGCTGCCGCCGGATG
>JAABTC010000271.1 GCA_011390055.1 Burkholderiales bacterium
CCATCACCCGGCGTTGAACTCGTGGGGTGCCTGGGAGCCGCGCCCGCATCGAGCTTCCGAGTTGTCAGCCACGGCTCCGGTCACCGACGAAGAGGTTGAGCATGGTCACTTACATCAGTCTTCTGAACTTCACCGACAAGGGCATCCAGGGCGTCAAGGAGAGCCCCAAACGCGCCGCCGCCGCCAAGGAGGCCGGCAAGAAATTCGGCGTCAACATGCGCGAGATCTACTGGACGCTGGGCGACCACGATCTGGTCTGCGTGCTCGAGGCCGACAGCGAGGCCGCGATCACCGCCTTCAGCCTGGCAGTGGCCCAGCAGGGCAACGTCCGCTCGAAGTCGATGCGTGCGTTCACGGCCAGCGAAATGGAAGCGGTGATCGGCAAGCTGCCCTGAAGTGTGGCGGCTGGTCAGCGGCGGCGGCCGTGACGGGCTCACGTCCGCTGATCAGGCCTTCGACGACACCTTGTGCCGCATCAGGCGGCCCTTTTCACGGTTCCAGTCGCGTTCTTTCTCGGTGTTGCGCTTGTCGTGCTCGGCCTTGCCCTTGGCCAGCGCCACGGTGGCTTTCACCCGGCCACCCTTGTAGTGCAGGTCGAGCGGCACCAGGGTGAAGCCCTTCTGCTCGATCTTGCCGATCAGACGCCGGATCTCGGCCTTGTGCATCAACAGCTTCTTGGTGCGGTCGGCTTCGGGCGTGACATGGGTCGAAGCCGAGCGCAGCGCATTGATGCGGCAGCCGATCAGGTAGAGCTCGCCGTCGCGGATGACCACGTAGCCATCGGTCAGCTGCACCTGGCCCGCGCGGATCGCCTTGATCTCCCAGCCGCTCAGCACCATGCCCGCCTCGTGGGTCTCTTCGATGTGGTATTCGAAACGGGCGCGGCGGTTCTCGGCGATCGACATGGGCGGCTTCTAGAATCGTCTATTGTATGAAGCACGTGAAGAAGTCGGTTCTGCTGTGGTACTCGGCGCACGAGATGTACACCCTCGTCACCGACGTGGCTGCGTACCCGCAGTTCCTGCCCTGGTGCGAGCGTGCCGAGATCCTCGACCACGACGCAGGGGGCATGACAGCCCGGCTGACGCTGTCGATCGCCGGCCTGCGCCACGACTTCACCACGCGCAACGAGCACCGCACCAACGAATGCGTCGGCGTGCAGCTGGTCGACGGCCCGTTCTCCTCGCTCGACGGCACCTGGAAGTTCGCGCACATCGGGCGCGGCAGCCCGCAGGCCGACGAGGACACGCGGGCCTGCCGCATCGATTTCGAACTGCGTTACGCCTTTGCCAGCGCGGCACTCGAAGCGGTGGTGAGCCCCGTGTTCGACCGCATCGCCAACACCCTGGTCGACTCCTTCGTGCAACGCGCCGAGCAGGTGCATGGGCCGCGCTGATCCCTTGCGCATCGAGGTCGCGTTCAGCCCGTCGGCGCGAACGGTCGAGCGGATGACCGTCGAGCTGCCCGCCGGCAGCATGCTGGCCGACGCCGTGCGTGCCTGCGGCCTGACCGAGCGCCTGGGCCCGGCGCTGGAGCACCTCACGTTCGCCATCTGGGGCCGCAACCAGCGGCTGGACACGCCGCTGCGCGAAGGCGACCGGGTGGAAGTGCTGCGCGGCCTCGAGGTCGACCCGAAGGAAGCCCGCCGCTTGCGCTACAAGCGGCAGCGCCAGCGTGGGGCTGCACCGGCGGCGCCCAGGCCCCTGTGAACTAGAATTTCGGCCCTCAGACCCGACAGCCCACCGAAAGCCCCAGCCCACCATGTACCAGCACATCAAAGTCCCCGAAGGCGGCCAGAAGATCACCGTCAACCCGGACTACTCGCTCAACGTGCCCGACCAGCCGATCATCCCGTTCATCGAGGGCGACGGCACGGGGCTGGACATCACGCCGGTGATGATCAAGGTGGTGGACGCGGCGGTGGCCAAGGCCTACGGGGGACAGAAGAAGATCCACTGGATGGAGGTCTACGCGGGCGAGAAGTCGACCAAGGTCTACGGCCCCGACGTCTGGCTGCCCGAAGAGACCCTGCACGCCGTCCGCGACTACGTGGTCTCGATCAAGGGCCCTCTCACCACACCGGTGGGCGGCGGCATCCGCAGCCTCAACGTGGCCTTGCGCCAGCAGCTCGATCTCTACGTCTGCCTGCGCCCGATCCAGTACTTCAAGGGCGTGCCCAGCCCGGTGAAGGAGCCGGAAAAGACCCACATGGTGATCTTCCGCGAGAACTCGGAAGACATCTACGCCGGCATCGAGTTCGAGTCCGGCAGCGACAAGGCCAAGAAGCTGATCAAGTTCCTCCAAGACGAGATGGGCGTCAAGAAGATCCGCTTCCCCGACACCTCGGGCATCGGCATCAAGCCCGTGTCGAGCGAGGGCACCGAGCGCCTGGTGCGCAAGGCGCTGCAATACGCCGTCGACAACGACAAGCCCAGCGTCACGATCGTGCACAAGGGCAACATCATGAAGTTCACCGAAGGCGGCTTCCGCGACTGGGCCTACGCCCTGGCGCAGAAGGAATTCGGCGCGGTGCCGATCGACGGCGGCCCGTGGTGCAAGTTCAAGAATCCCAAGACCGGCAAGGACATCGTTGTCAAGGATTCGATCGCCGATGCCTTCCTGCAGCAGATCCTGCTGCGCCCGGCCGAGTACTCGGTCATCGCCACGCTGAACCTGAACGGCGACTACGTCAGCGATGCGCTCGCTGCCCAAGTCGGCGGCATCGGCATCGCCCCCGGCGCCAACCTCAGCGATTCGGTCGCGATGTTCGAAGCCACCCACGGCACGGCGCCGAAGTACGCCGGCAAGGACTACGTCAACCCAGGCTCTGAAATCCTCTCGGCCGAGATGATGCTGCGCCACATGGGCTGGACAAAAGCCGCCGACCTGATCATCTCGTCGATGGAGAAGTCCATCGCCAGCAAGAAGGTGACGTACGACTTTGCGCGGCTGATGGAAGGTGCCACGCAGGTGTCTTGTTCGGGGTTTGGGCAGGTGATGATCGACATGATGTAGCGTAGTTTCAGGCCTTCCCAGGCCGTCCCAAGAGAACCTCAGATCGTTGATTCGACTGGGGTTTTTCGTTTCTGTGGTCCCGGTACTTCCCGACAGGTGCCTTGACTGCCGACCGAAACGGGGCCAAAAATGGGGCCATCATGGGGCCATGGCTTCCGCCATGTGACGAAAAATGAGGCACACCAACTACCTGCTGAAGCCGGTCTCCATCGACAACGCCAAGCCGCGCGACAAGGCCTATGCGTTGACCGATGGCGGGGGCCTTCTGCTCGAAGTCCTTCCCTCCGGAACCAAGACCTGGCGCTTCAAGTACCACCTGAACGGCAAGCGCGAGAAGGTCACGATCGGTGCCTACCCGGCCTACACGATCAAGC
>JAABTC010000272.1 GCA_011390055.1 Burkholderiales bacterium
CGACCGCTCCGGCGCCAACTACGTGGCGCGGCTGGCCGACACCGAGCCGGTGAACCGGCACCGGCCGTCCGTCGAGCCGCTGTTCCTGTCGGCCGCGCGCGTGGTCGGCCCCAACGCGCTGGGCGTGATGCTCACCGGCATGGGTGCCGACGGTGCGCAGGCGATGCGGCGCATGCGCGACGGCGGCAGCTGGAACGTGGCCCAGGACGAGGCCAGCTGCGTCGTCTTCGGCATGCCCAAGATGGCCATCGCCGCCGGCGCGGTGCACGAAGTCCTGCCGCTGGCGCAGATCGCAATCCGCCTGCTCGAGCGCCTGCGCAGCACCGCCGGCCGCGCCACCAGCCGCGTCTGAACGACGGACGCGACCCCTCTCACCGAGCCGAGCCCGCATGAAACCCCCCACCGAAGTCCGATCCCTCCTGGCCAGCGCCGAATTGCAGGACGACCTGCTGGTGGTGCTGAACGACCTGGAGCGGCTGCAAGGTCTGCTCGACGACAGCCAGGCTGCGTTGCAGGTCGGCTTCTTCGGCCTGGTCGACTGGATCCGCCGTCACGCAGGCGAGTGCGCCGAGACTGAGTTGGCAGCACATGTCGCAGGGGCCGTGAAGGCGCTGCAGTTCCAGGACATGTCGACGCAATTGATCGCGCACACGCGCAGCCGCCTGCAGCACCGCGCCGACTGCCTGGCCCGCGAAGCGTTCTGCGACGACGACGACAGCGATGCGACGTCGGTCGTGCGTGCCGCCCCCCAACGGCCGAACCCCGTCACGCAGGCCGAGATGGACACCGGTTTCGTCGAGCTTTTCTGACGACCGAGCCACCCGACCTCGCATCCCATCCCTCTCAAACCGGAGCCCGCCATGCCCACCATCCTTGCCGTCGACGACTCTGCCTCCATGCGGCAGATGGTCAGCTTCACCCTCAAGAGCGCCGGCTTCGGCGTCGTCGAAGCCGAAGACGGCGAAGACGCCTACGCCAAGGCGCAGGCGGGCAGCTTCGATCTGGTGCTGACCGACCAGAACATGCCCAGGCTCGACGGCATCGGCCTGACGCGCCGGCTGCGCGAGCACCCCGCCTACAAAGCCTTGCCGATCCTGATCCTGACCACCGAGTCGAGCGACCAGATGAAGCAGGCCGGCCGGGCCGCCGGTGCCACCGGCTGGCTGGTCAAGCCGTTCGACCCGGCCAAGCTGGTCGAAGTGATCCGCAAGGTGGTGCGCTGAAATGGCCGACACCCACCTCGACAGCGGACGCGCCGATGCCGGCATCGACCTGACCCAGTTCTACCAGGTGTTCTTCGAGGAGGCGGGTGAAAACCTCGACCGCCTGGAGCAGCTGCTGCTCGAGATCGACATCGCATCCGCGGACGACGAGGTGCTGAACTCGATCTTCCGCTGCGCGCATTCGGTCAAGGGCGGTGCCGCGACCTTCGGCTTTGCCGACGTGGCGCAGCTGACGCACCAGATGGAAACCCTGCTCGACAAGCTGCGCCGCCACGAGCTGCAGCCCACCTCGGGCATGGTCGACGTGCTGCTGCAGGCGGGTGACGCGCTTCGCGCCCAGTTGCTGCGCCATCAGGGCGGCGGTGCCGGCGAGGTCTGCGACATCGAGGCCCTGCAGGCGGCGCTGCGCAGCCACGCGAACGGCCAGGCGCCCGCGGCGCCGGTGGAGCGGGCGGCCACGGTCGCCGCGGCCCCGGCCGCGCCTGCCGCAGTCACGTGCGAGGCGCGTGCGCTCGAACTGCGCGTCGGGCCACTCGACCATCCCGAGCAGGCCGACAGCCTGGGTGAACTGTTCAAGGAGATCGCGGACCTGGGCACCTTCGAACCACTCGACGGCGGCCGCGATGCCGACGGCTTGCGCCGCTTCAAGGTGGTCACGACCAGCAGCGACAGCGACCTGCTCGAGCTGTTCTCGTTCCACTTCCCGCCCGACATGCTGGCCTTGCTGCCGCTCGGCCCGGGCTACGGCTTCCATGCCGGCGCACCGGGCGCACCGGCGCCCGCCGAGGCCGAGCCCGAGTTCGGTTTCTTCGATGGCGCGCCCGGCGCGCCCAGCAGCGGGGCGCCGGTGGCTGCGGCCGCCGCGCAACGCGCCGCGCCGACGGCCAAGCCCAGCGCCGCGGCGGCCGATGCCAGCACGTTGCGCGTGTCGGTCGAGAAGGTCGACCAGCTGATCAACCTGGTCGGCGAATTGGTGATCACGCAGGCCATGCTGGCACAGACCACGCGCAAGCTCGAGCCGGCCATGATGCAGCAGATGGCTGCGGGCCTGGCCGACCTGGAGCGCAACACGCGCGACCTGCAAGAGTCGGTGATGTCGATCCGCATGATCCCGATGTCGGTGGTCTTCAACCGTTTCCCGCGCATGCTGCGCGACCTGGCGGCCAAGCTCGAGAAGAAGGTCGAGTTCGTGACGCAGGGCGACTCGACCGAGCTCGACAAGGGCCTGGTCGAGAAGATCACCGACCCACTGACCCACCTGGTGCGCAACAGCTGCGACCACGGCATCGAACTGCCGGCCGAGCGCGTGGCGCGCGGCAAGAGCGAGATCGGCACCATCACGCTGGCCGCATCGCACCAGGGCGGCTCGATCCTGATCGAGGTGCGCGACGACGGCAAGGGCCTGTCGCGCGACAAGCTGCTGAAAAAGGCGCGCGAGAAGGGCATCGACGCGCCCGACTCGATGACCGATGCCGAGGTCTGGTCGCTGATCTTCGCGCCCGGCTTCTCCACCGCCGAGGTCGTCACCGACGTGTCCGGCCGTGGCGTGGGCATGGACGTCGTCAAGCGCAACATCACCTCGCTCGGCGGCACCGTCGAGATCGAGTCGAGCGAAGGCCACGGCATGAGCGTGAAGGTGCGCCTGCCGCTGACCCTGGCCATCATGGACAGCATGTCGGTGGCGGTGGCCGGCGAAACCTACATCCTCTCGCTGTCGTCGGTGGTCGAGTCGTTCAGCCAGTCCGAGCAGCAGATGCTGACGGTCGGCGGGGCCAACGGGCAGGTGGTGCGCGTGCGCGACGAGTACCTGCCGGTGGTCGACCTCGAGCAGGTCTTCGCCGTGCCGCGGCATGGCGCCCAGGCGAAGTCGTCGATCCTGGTGGTCGTCGAATCGGGCGGCGTGCGGATGGCCCTGCGCGTGGACGAACTGCTCGGCCAGCAGCAGGTCGTCGTGAAGAACCTGGAAGCCAATTACCGCAAGGTCGACTTCGTTTCGGGCGCCACGATTCTCGGTGACGGGAACGTGGCCCTGATCCTCGACGTCGACGGCCTCGTCCGCCGCTCGCGGCACTGACCCACCACCGCCCAACCCCATGCGACCCACCCATTGCCCAGCTTCCACGCCCGCCTCCCGCACCGCCGGCAGCGCGGCCCT